>NZ_JAPZRB010000418.1:0-19253 GCF_027531105.1 Microcystis sp. LE18-22.4A | reverse complement strand
CTTTAAACTCTAAGACAAACATTTTACGCAGGGGGGACTTAGACAAAATCAGTATAGCACAATAAAAGTTAAGTTAACAAGATATAGTTTAAAAAGCCGTCCTAAAAGGACGGGGCTTTAACCCAAAATTTCGGTAAATTCCAGAAAAACAGTACCCTCCCCCGCACATTTGTCAAGTCTTTTAAATAATTCTTAATATTTCTTTCCGTTTTGCTCTCTGGCTCTCGTCCGGCTTTTCGACAGAATCGCTAAAATGATCAGGGGTGTTTTAGAGGCAAGTCTATGAGTGAACCGGTAACTCTTGAGGATATTTACCAGCTATTCCGCGCTTCCGCCGAGGAATATGATCGCCGGGCTGAGGAATATGATCGCCGGGCTGCCCAATCCAAGGCGGAATATGATCGCCTGGTTGCCGAATCCAAGGCGGAATATGATCGCCATAGAGTCGAAATAGAGAACCTCCTGGCCGAATCTAAACTAGAAAGCGATCGCTCGATGGCAGAACTGAAACGGACGGTTGAACGAACCAGCAAAGCGGTAGATAGTCTCACCACTCGCTGGGGTCGATTTGTGGAAGAATTGGTAGAACCGGCGGTTTTACGGCTTTTTCAGGAAAAAGGTATCGATATTAAAGAAGTTTATCCCCGCGCCAGAGTCAAGCGTCAGGGCATCGCCATGGAAGTTGATATTCTAGCGGTAGATGATACCGATCTCGTGGTGGTGGAATGTAAATCTAGATTATCTAAAGATGATGTGGATGAATTTATTGAAAAATTGACTCGTTTTAAAATCGCTTTTCCCCATTATCAAAACTATCGAGCCTACGGTGCAGTGGCAGGAATTGAAATCAACGAGGGAATCGATCGATACGCATATAAAAAAGGTCTATTTGTGATTAAACCCTCTGGGGATACGGTGGCCATTATTAATGATGCCGACTTTCAACCGAATACTTGGTAATTTCCCTAGTCAAAACAATCGCTATGGTTAACCTTTCCTACAATAAAAATCGCCTTCTTCCCAGTATCGGGAAATCGTTATTTAACCGCAGAGGAAAGGGCGAGGGCAGCTGCGGCGCTCGCCCAGCAAGAACGTTTAGCCAAACAGGAAGCGGAACAAAAAGCCCAACGACTAGCGGAAAGACTAAGATCACTGGGTATCAACCCCGATGAAATGTAAGGGTGGGTTCCAGGCAATTTTAGGGGATTAATCGCGTAATAATTCCGGTTCGGTTAATTCGTCGGTCATTTCCATCAGGGCCCGTTGGACGGGTTTAATCATCGGGTCATCGATATTTTCTACGGTATCGTAGCGGACGCGTTTGGCCCGTCTAGCGACTTGCACGACGATCGAGTAACGATTGCTGGCCGCATTCATCAGTTTATCGGTGAGATAAATCATCTCGGAGGAGTCGAATTTAAACCGTTTGGACATAGTTATATTTAGCCTTCTCTGGTGAATTTGGCACTTGTCACTGATAATAGGTTAGTGATAAGTTTTATTACTCAGTCCACCTTACCATATTTTGTCCACCTTAAGGATAGGGTTATCCTTGATCTCGATCGGATTTTGTCAACTACTTTTTACAAAACTTAAATCAATTTTATACAAGTTTAAAAATATACAAATAAAGAGATAATTTTTGAAATAAATAAACCCAAAAAAGGGAGACAATTGCGGGGGCTGTAAATACACTTGAACGTATAACTTCCCCCTCGATTTAGCTTCCGGTGATGCTATCCCCATGGCCTTGACGGCAGCGGCGATCAATGGTTAAAAATAAACAGATGCTGGATCCCCATCCAACATCCGCGTTCTAACTCTGCACACATTTTGCTAAGTCCTCATGATAAGTTAAAAAACGCTTCCTTTTTGGGGGCGTTTTTATTTATTCGATTGAAAAAACCGATGACAATCATTACTAAAGCTGATAAGAAAGTGGGGTGTGGGGTGTAGGGTGTAGGGTGTGGGGTGTGGGGTGTAGGGTGTGGGGTGTGGGGTGTGGGGTGTGGGGAAATGGGGAGAATAAATAAAAATAATCTCCTGACTACTGATCACTGATTACTGATCACTGATTACTGATCACTGATTACTGATACCCGATAGTCCTTGTGTATTGTCGAAGCGTTTACCTATAATAACTTTAAAAAGATTTTCGGGATCATCGGTAGCCCTATGGCAAAAATTGAAACGAGAACAGAACCCATGGTTTTAAACATGGGACCCCATCACCCTTCGATGCACGGTGTTTTGCGCTTAATCGTCACCCTTGACGGGGAAGACGTGATTGACTGTGAACCCGTAATCGGTTATCTTCATCGGGGCATGGAAAAAATTGCCGAAAATCGCACTAATGTCATGTACGTTCCCTACGTTAGTCGTTGGGATTACGCCGCAGGGATGTTTAATGAGGCGATTACGGTCAATGCTCCCGAAAAATTAGCCGATATCGCCGTTCCCAAACGAGCGCAATATATCCGGGTGATTATGTTGGAACTCAACCGCATCGCTAACCATTTACTCTGGTTGGGCCCCTTTATGGCGGATGTAGGCGCACAAACTCCCTTTTTCTACATTTTCCGGGAACGGGAGATGATTTATGACCTCTGGGAAGCTGCCACGGGAATGCGGTTAATTAATAACAATTATTTCCGTATTGGTGGCGTGGCGGTAGATTTACCCTACGGATGGGTGGATAAGTGCGTGGATTTCTGTGACTATTTTGACCCCAAAGTGGACGAATACGAGAAATTAATCACTAATAACCCGATTTTCCGCCGTCGTATTGAAGGGATAGGCTGCATTACCAGAGACGAAGCGATTAACTGGGGTTTATCTGGTCCGATGTTACGCGCTTCCGGGGTGAAATGGGATTTAAGAAAAGTTGACCATTACGAGTGTTACGACGATTTTGACTGGGAAGTGCATTGGGAAACTGCCGGCGATTGTTTTGCTCGTTATCTGGTGCGGATTCGGGAAATGCGCGAATCGGTGAAAATTATCCGGCAAGCACTGAAAGGTTTACCCGGTGGTCCCTACGAAAATCTGGAAGCGAAACGGATGGCAGAAGGGAAAAAATCAGCTTGGAATGATTTTGACTATCAGTATATCGCCAAAAAAGTCGCCCCCACTTTCAAAATCCCTAAAGGTGAACATTATGTGCGCTTGGAAAGCGGTAAAGGGGAATTAGGTATCTTTATCGTCGGTAATGATGAACTCTTCCCTTGGCGTTGGAAAATTCGGGCCGCCGATTTTAATAATCTTCAAATTCTGCCTCATATCCTCAAAGGGGTAAAAGTTGCCGATATTATGGCGATTTTAGGCAGTATTGATATTATTATGGGGTCAGTCGATCGCTAAATCTCCTTCAGGGTGGGTTATCTTATTAACTCACCCTCGTTTTGGTCTAGTCTTATAAAAAAAGCTGTTCGTAATTTAAATTGCCTGTTGAGATGAGGCAAGAGGCAACCCCCCCAACCCCCCCGACATCGGGGGGCAAGGGGGGAGGAGATTCGGCTAATCTAAGAATAAGCGATTTAAATACGTCTTAAGTAGGGAGGCAAAATTATTTGTAGGATGGGTTAGCGGTAGCGTAACCCATGCAGGAGTTGGGTTTCATGCTTCAACCCAACCTACGTTCACCTGATATTTAATTCCACCTGAACCTCAGGGATAGGGGGAATCTCGCTTTGGGGAATCTTTAACTCTCCCACCTGAACACCCAAACTAGCCAAGGCAGTTAAAGTGGTGATGATGCGGCAAATCACGTCAATGTCCGCTTTATGTTTTTGCCAGAAATTCATAGATTTTGCTCCTTTCGCCTTATGGCTTGTTTTTTGAGGACAAGTTGATTAAAATGCTTTCAGCAAATGCTGGCAAAAGGGGATCAAAAAGTGGATCAGATGGTAGGTTGACGTTTGACGAGATTTATGTTAGGGTCCGGCGAAATCAGATTATCGGATGAAGATGTGGAAACCCTTCGTAAGGCTAAAGATGCTTATAAGGGAACCTATTCTTGTGCTTCGGAGAAAACAGAGCAAATATTAATAGAAGCAAGTCGATGGTTACTTGAGGCATTTCTCGAAGAATACCGTAGTCGAACAGAAACTTCCAGTTATACCATTCCATTAAATGTTTTGAAAGCTTGGATGACAGAATCTCAGCCACAATCTGGAGCAACTAAAGAGGTTTTAAAACCAAAGGGTAAGAAATTGTACTTACAAAATAAATCTAAGTTTCAAGGATTTGAAAATGAGAAGAAAAGAGCGTACATTAATCAAAATAAAATAAATACAACCAGAATTGAAGATATTAATGATAATTCAATTCATTTAACCTTTTATGAGGATATAAACCATTTATTAAATGAGTCTATTTTAAAGGTAATTGGCATATCTACAGATAGTTTGCGGTTTTGTACTGAAAAAAAATATGGACTAGGAAAAAAAGGAAGACCCTCTAGACAGTCTTATATTGTTCAAGCTTATTGCGAAGTATTAGACCTAGATTTTGAAAGCTTAGAATGTTGTCAAAATCATCATCAAAACCCAAAAAATCAACGAACAAATAATGAAAAAATTTATCATGTTTTGACAAAATTTAATTACACTAATCTAGTAAATTTTACCAGTTCAATGGCTGCTAAACCTTTACGAGAAGGCAGTATTTATATTCCCCCTTGTCCTCATCAATATCGTGTTTTGTGTTTGCGTCGTTTAGAAAAAGAAATCTTGATCACTAATAATTTGCCAGTTAAACCTATTGTTTTTAAATTTCAAGGAGATGGTCAAGAAGAATGGGATAGCTATAGTCTTTGTGAACATTTTTTCAATAATTCTGGAGGAATTAAAAATTTAAAAGCTAATAATTTTTGTTTGATTTTTGAAGGAATTGATTGTGCCGACTTTTCCCGTTTAAAAGACATTGATTCATTTTGGCAAAACTTAACCAAAAAAGCTAGTAAAATACAAAATAGTCCCATTCCGGGCTTTTTATTAATGATTTGGTTAGATTATGGAGAAGGGAATGATTGGAGAGATAGCGACAGATTATCAGAATTTCCTATTCACCGCTTACAGATTGACTCTTGCTTTGAACAACGGTCTTTTCAGGAAATTATTCCTACTTTTGCTCAACAACTTCAGTTAGGTTGTGACTTACAGGATGAAACCACAGACTTATTTAAATCTACCTTGCAGGAATTATGGAAAAATAGCAATCAAGGCAAGATAGAAGACACACTGAAAGCTTTTTATCAACAATTTCAAGGACAATTATCGAGGGAAAATAGATGGCTAAACTATCCTTAACCTACACGGGAGAAATTCAACCCAAATCGGATCTTTATTATGAACCGATTCAACAGAAAATTTATCCCTATGACGCAGGTGATGAGTTAATAGAAGTTGTTAACTTGGCTATTGAATTGGGAATGCCTTTGTTACTAGAAGGTGAGCCGGGATGTGGCAAAAGTCGTTTAGCTCATGCCTTAGTTTATGAATTTAATTATCGTCAGGAAAGTAATCCTATAAAATATTATGAGTGGATAGTTCAATCTACAAGTAAAGCAGAAGATAGTCTCTATCAATATGATTATATTGGCCGTTTACAAGCTGCTCAAATTAGCGGAATTTTAAGCAAAAAAGAAATAGAAGAATCTTCTTCTGAGCAAAAAAATCCAGCTACTTCAAAGGATTGGGTTGATTTACAACCCTTGGGTAAAGCATTTAAACAAAGTCAAGATAAGCAAGAACAATCGGTAGTATTAATTGATGAAATAGATAAAGCGGATCGAGATTTTCCTAATGATTTACTTTTAGCCATTGAATCTCGTCGTTTTTTCATTAAAGAAACAGGAGAACCAATTCAAGCAAATGATCAAGCTTTTCCTCTGATTATTATTACCAGTAATCAAGAAAAAAACTTACCCAATGCTTTTCTGAGACGTTGCATTTATCACTATATTGAGCTACCCAACCAAGAAAGATTAAGAAAAATATTAACCGAACGGTTTACCGACGCTGAACAAGATGTTATCATCAAAGCAGTGGACCGTTTTCAGGAAGTGAGAACATCACAAGACGAGACTAAATCTGAAGGAGAAAAAAAAGTTAGCACCAGTGAATTAATAGCCTGGTTTAAATCGTTGCTCAAGTACAAACCTGAAGAAATTATCGCCAAATTAAAAGAGGACAAATTACCCCACGCTAGTGTTTTACTAAAAAGCCGTACCGATTTACAAGATTATGGAACAAGAGGTTAAAAAAGCCAATGACATCCCCCCTACTTGACCTATTTTATCAACTCAGAGACGAAGAAGGATTTCTGCTGTCTATTGAACAATATTATCGGGTGGAAAATTACCTAATTCAAAAACTCGCCAATGATTCTGATATTGCTATTCAAGAAAATCCCAACTTAGACAATCCTAAAATTAAACTTCTTTGTCAAGCTTTATGGGTTAAATCCCCGAAAGAAAAAGAAAAGTTTGATCAGGCCTGGACAGAGATGCTACAATTCCAACCAGAAATAAATATAGAAATAGCCCAAAAAATACCTATTCGTCATCCAGAAGAATCGATTAGCAAAATCATAAACCCGATGGATGATAGGGAATCTCCCTCATTAGAAATTACCCCTTCTGGGGATACACAAATAGCACCGGAGACTTCATTTCCACAAATTGCCACAGCTATTGAAAAGCGAAAAAAAATCACCTCCTTAGATAATCCTGATTATTATCCTATTGGCATCGCTAAGTTACAAGAAAGTTGGCAGCAACTGCGTCCATTACCCCTAGAAAGTCCTCGACAAACTTGGGATCTAAAAGCTACGGTGATGGCAACGGCTAAACGAGGTTTTTTTGATCAAATAATTTACCAAAAGAAACAACTTTATCGCCGAGAAATTATAATTTTTATTGATTGTTCTGACTCGATGATTCCCTTTGCAGGATTTGGTAGGATAATGAAGCAAACTTGGGCAAATGTTCCCCATTTTTACTTTGATAATCTGATTAGAGACGAGGTTTTACGACAAGAAAACGGTTGGGAAAGTCAATCTTTAACCAAAGTTCTCTCTAACTATTCTCCGGAAGTAACCAGTTGTCTAATTCTTAGTGATGCGGGTGCCGCTAGAAAACGTTATGTAGAAGAGCGCTTGAGCGCAACAGAAACCCTTATCCGACGATTTAGCCGAAGATTTAGCCGAGTCGCATGGTTAAACCCCTTACCCTATCATCGATGGTATGGGACAACTGCGATCGATATTGCTGATTTAGCTGAAGATATACCCAATTTTTCCATGTTTGAACTAACCACAGAGGACTGGGAAAACTTGATAACATGGCTAAAAGAAGAAGCTATCCCACCCCGTCATTTATTTAATCCTAATCAATTTCAACAAGGGGATAATTGGGATGAGGATGAAGATTTTTTTAGCCCAGAAAGCCGTTTAAGATTATTTGAAAAAGAAAACGAACTAAACACCAGAGAACTAGCGAAACGAGCGGCATTTCCCCTTAGTTTATCCCCTAATTTACTTTATTATCTGCGTCAACATCAAGATAAAAATAATCAAGCTCCCTGGTATGCGATCGCTGATATTTTACTGTCCAGTTTAGTCCGCAAAATAGATCGAGAACTCTATGAAATGTCTCCCGATGTTCGTAAACTACTATTAGAAAAATTAACCCCAGAGGAACTCAAATCTCTGGCCTATCAGTTACAAACCTATATTCAGGAACAAATCGGTGATCATTGCTCAAAATCGGTTTATTGGCAAAATCAACAATGGTTAGCTCTTGCCTACCTAAAACCCAGTCAAGCGGTCAATGAAATCAAACAGCTACTAGCAGAAGCTATCAAAAATAATAACCGAGTGCGTCTTGTGAGATTGACAGCTTTATTAGAAAATCTATCGGCTGCTTTAGCCGATTATGAACCCTTGTTATTGCTTAATAAACCGATTGCCGCCTATTCTAGAGGGGATTTAAACGACGTTGGCAATGTCCTTCAACTTTCCCCAGAAGACGAAGGAACCCGACAAAAACGTTTAATAGACGAAGTAGCCGCTATTGTTCCCTACAATGAAAACCTTTTCCTTTTTACCGCAGAAACGGTATTGGTTAATAAAACAGGCCAAGTTATCGAGAGAAAACCTGTTAAAGCCTATTTTTACGATGAAAACCTTGCGGAAGTTGGCAACCGGAAAGAAGCTCAAAACTATATCCGCATGATGTATATTCCCCAAGGAGAATTCTGGATGGGAACGGAAGATGAGGAAATCGAAAGACTGGTTAAAAAATTTGGTTGGGACGGATTTAGAAGTGAAAGACCACAACACCTGGTCAAAGTCCCCGCTTTCTACATGAGTCAAACCCCGATTACCCAGGCACAGTGGAGAGCAGTTGCCTCTCGCACGGATTTGAAAGTAGAAAAAGACCTTGATCCTGATCCCTCCCGCTTTAAAGATCCCCCCAAACCCCCCTTAAAAAGGGGGACTTCCGATTCCCCCCCTTTTGAAGGGGGGGCTAGGGGGGGATCGCCCACGCGCTGGGATAGACCCGTCGAACGAGTCAACTGGTACAATGCCGTCGAATTTTGTGCAAGATTATCGAAACTAACGGGAAGGGAATACCGGCTACCGAGTGAGGCAGAATGGGAATATGCCTGTAGAGCGGGGACAAAAACCGCCTTTCATTTTGGGGAAACTATAACGGCAGATTTAGCTAACTATCGAGCTACTGAAACTTATGCCGATGAACCTACAGGAGAATATCGACAACAAACGACTCCCGTGGGACAATTTCCCCCAAACGCTTTTGGGTTGTACGATATGCACGGCAATGTCTGGGAATGGTGCGCCGATACTTGGCACGATAATTATAAGGATGCACCAAGGAATGGAAGTGCTTGGACAAAAAATGGGGATGATAATCGTTCTCAAATACGGGGCGGTTCTTGGTTCATCAATCCGGATGACTGCCGTTCCGCTTTCCGCCGCCACAACGACCGCCGCTACTTCGTCATCGACGGCTTCGACCTCGGTTTTCGGGTGGTGTGCGGTGCTGGGAGGACTCTGTAACCCTTTTTCTCTTTTTTTCCCTTTTTTTTCCCTTATTCCCTTTTCCGGAATTTTTTTGGGCAAGCTACAGCACAAGTGTATTAGTTTAGGGGTTATACTAAATCTGGTTATTAGGTGTCGATCCCCCCTGCCCCCTTGATAAGGGGGGGTGTCCATGAGTAGAAAACGGGTTTCTCGGAGAAACCCGTTTTCTGTGCTGAAAAAGTACGGGCGAAGCATTCGGATAGAAAATCTACGGTTTCAGCAATAGGTTATTGCCCGAATGCTTCGCCCCTACAGGATGCGGGCCGATGAAGACGCAGGGATAGGTTATACTAAATCCGGTTATTAAAGACTGATTATTTATTCCCCTTTTTGCCTTTTGCCTCTTGCATGAGTGCCTGTCTTCATAAGTAGCCTATACTCAAAGGATTTAGGATTATCACCCAGATAAAACATCCTATAATGAAAGGACAAGAAAAATTAGTCCAAGAAACCCTTAGCCAACCTGATGAAATTCGACGTAGCCGCAGTGACCCTAATGTTTATCTTTTTTATAAACTTCAACGACCAAAACGTTGGCTCTGTGCCATTATCCGAAAACTCAATGGTGATGGCTTCCTAATTACCACTTATCCCACCGATGCAATTAAAGAAGGGGAAATTTTATGGCAGAAGTAAACGTTTATTATGATCCGATGGGCAATACCTTAACCGTGTGGTTTGGCGATCGCTCTTCAGAATATCTCTGCGAAGAAACCGGCGACGAAGTTATTTTAATGAAAAATCAAAAAGGCGAAGTTATTGGTTTTGAAAAACTTAACTATAGGATTTCTGAGAACAGGAATCTGAAAATTTCCCTAGAAACCGCCATCCCTCTTTAAACAATAAAGGCGAAAAATAACACTTAAGTAGCTGGGTTATAATTAAATTAAAAATGGATTTTAAGTTCGATCCCCCCTGCCCCCCTTGATAAGGGGGGTGTCTGATAGTTTTTAACGCCTACCTACTTAATCTCTCTATGAAAATCACTCATCAAAAAGTTAACTTAAAAGCTCCCAAAACGGAGACAGCCTATTGGCGTAGTCAATCGTACCAAACGAGACTATCGGCCTTAGAAGAAATTCGTCAAGAATATCATCAATATAAATATAATGCTGAACCAAGACTTCAAAGAGTTTATACAATTGTTAAACGATAATCAAGTGCGTTATCTCGTCTTAGGCGGCTATGCCGTTGCCTTACATGGCTATCCTCGTTATACTAAAGATATTGATATTTGGATAGAAATGAGTTCGTTAAATGCCTATAATCTAATCAAAGCCTTAGAAGGGTTCGGTTTTGGTTCTTTAGGATTAACAATTGATGACTTTTTAACGCCAGATCAAGTGATACAATTAGGTTATCCTCCTAACCGTATTGATTTAATTACAACCCCCGATGGGGTAGAATTCCAAACTTGTTACTTATCCAGAATTGAGGTTAAAATTGACGATATTATTGTTAACTTTATCGACTTAGAAAATCTTAAAAAAAACAAAAAAGCATCAGGTAGATTACAAGATTTAGCCGATTTAGAAAATCTAGAAATAGATTAGAGCTATTGATAATTTACCTCGTACCTCGTTGCAAGGGTCTCCCTTGCAACGCATTTCTAGAGGTTCTACCTCTTGCTTAACCCATCAGGAAACGGAGAAAGACCCTCCCTTGTGTAGTTCCAAACCCTTGCCTTTTGCCTCTCTCTTCCCCGACCGGCGACCGACTCCTAACCCCACCAACAAACTTTTTCAGCAGCCCCTAGATACCTTTCGAGAAAAAATTTTTTTGCACAGGGAGTCCTTAAAATAGAAGAGGGAACCCAAAACCGAGCTGCCGGTATTTTTTCTCTGGGCATGGTGGCGCAGTTTATAGAATTTAGCTGGAATTTATGAATCATTTTCTGCATTCTTTCACTGTTTTTCCTGATTCTGCCCGAAAATCTCGCTCTTACTCCCTGGGTAAACTGCGACGACCCTTAATCTTCCTGTTTACCGTCGGTTGTCTGACTAGCGTGGTCGGTTATCGTTTCTATAATCAGCCGAAATTGGCCGTCGGGACTATTTCCCCCGTTACGATTATCGCCCCCGAAGATGCCCGTTTTCAAGACCAAGAAACCACCGCCCTCAAACGCCAAAAAATTCGGGCTGGACTGCTTCCCCGGCTGAAAAGAGACCCCCAAACCACCGCCCAGATCGAGCGATCGCTGCGAGACACTTTAGGGCAATTAAGTCAAATTAGCCCAATTTTGCGAAGAAATTCCATTTTAATGGGCAGAAATATTTCCAACGCCACAATGGAAACGCTGCTCACCTTTTCTGCCGCTCAATGGTCAACTCTACAGAGCCGCCTCAACTATGAAGAATCTTTTACAAACCTCTTGACAAAAGAGCAGGAATATGCTGTTAGCGAAATCCAAGCCTATCGTCAGCGCGTGACGAAGGGAAGCTTTGAGCAATTTATCGATCGATTAGGGCAATTACGGCAAATAAAGGAGCAAACCAGCCAAAATTATCGGCATTCCAGCTTAAATAAACTCAAATACGCCGATCTGATCACAGCGGCCCAAATGGGCGATCGAGAGTGGCAAAACCTAGAAAAAGCCGTCCTGCAAGCGAGTCGCCGGATTTTGGTGCAAGGCATTCCCCCGGGGATTTCCACCAGTCACCTACAGGATACCATCGCCGTGCAGATTAGTAGCGATCGCCTAACCAGTCGCCAGCAGTCTTTAGCCGAAAATATCCTTCTAGCGGCCCTGGAGGGAGAAGCGAACCTGATAGAAGATCGGGAGGCAACCAAAGAACAAGCCGCTAAAGCGGTGGAAGCGGTAGATATGGTCATGTCTACCGCTCAAACCGGTCAAATTATCGTTAAAGCAGGCGAAAAAATTACTCAAGCTCAGTTTGTTCTCATCGATGGCTTTGGTTTGAGCGAACGGGGCATTAACTGGATGGGTTTAGGGTCAACGGCAATCCTTGTCACCAGTGCGATCGGGACTTTTTGCCTCGTTGCCCAGCGTCTCCATCGGCCTCTGCGTCACCGGGATTTTCTTCTCTTGGGTTTACTAAGTTTTACCACACCGATCCTAGCGATCGCCAATATTCCCTTTACCAATCTGGCAGCCGTGGGTTTATTAGTCAGCAGTTTCTACGGCCCGACTCTGGCCGTCACCCAAGTCCTCTTAACTGCCGGTCTTTCCCTATTCAGCATCCAAGGTATCAGCGCCGATTTAATCGCCGGGACGATAGGGGGACTATTAGCGGCTATGATAGCGGCAAAATTGCGCTCCAGGGATGAATTATCGCTGCTAGGGATGGGAATCGGAGTCAGCCAAGGGGGTGTTTATCTGCTCACTTACCTAATCGTTAGCGCCACGGCCAGCACGATCATCTATACTCTACTACCCACGGCGCTCGTCTATGGTCTATCGGGAATAGCTTGGACGGTAATCGCCCTAGGATTATCCCCCTATTTGGAACGCTGTTTCGATGTGGTCACTCCCATTCGTCTGGTGGAGTTGTCCAATCCTAATTGTAGTTTGCTCAAACGTTTGGCCACGGAAGCGCCGGGGACTTTTCAACATACCCTTTTTGTCGCCTGTTTAGCTGAAGCGGCCGCCCGAAAACTGCACTGTAATGTGGAATTAATTCGCACGGGAACTCTCTATCACGATATCGGGAAAATGCACGATCCTCTCGGTTTTATTGAAAATCAAATGGGTGGCCCGAATAAACACGATGAAATTAACGATCCCTACGTCAGCGCCGAGATTATTAAAAAGCACGTTAGTGAAGGGTTAGTCATGGCCCGCAGACACGGTTTACCGCGAGTGGTCCGCGATTTTATTCCCGAACACCAAGGCAATCTCTTAATTTCCTATTTTTATCAGCAAGCTTTGCAAAAATCCGCCCAAAATGGTCAAGAATTCGTCGATGAGGCGGCCTTTCGCTACGATGGTCCGATTCCCCAATCGCGAGAAACGGCGATCGTTATGTTGGCCGATAGTAGCGAGGCCGCTTTGCGATCGCTGAAGGAGGCATCCCCAGAACAAGCCATGGATATGATCAAAAAGATTTTTCAGGCCCGATGGCGCGATCAACAATTAGTAGATAGTGGTATTCGTCAGGAGGAATTACCAATTATTGCCGAGGTTTTTGTGCAGGTTTGGCAACAATTCCACCATCAACGCATTGCCTACCCGAAAGCAGTTTTAGAAGTCTCCTCAGCCAAAAAAATATGAAAAAAGATACTTGGCTAAATCAGTTACAATTTCTCTACGAACAAGATGAACATCTCTGGTTGACTGAAACAATTAAACTTCTCAAGGAAAATCGTCTAGCTGAGTTGGATATTCAACATTTAATCGAGGAGTTGGAGGCTTTGAGCAAACGGGATAAAAATCGAGTTGAGAGTTTTTTAAGACAGATAATTATTCATCTTTTGCTGTGGCAATATTGGCTGGAAGAATTTGAATTACATCATCGGCATTGGCAAGGAGAAATAGCCACTTTTAGAGTTCAGCTAAATGGATATTTAAGCACAAATTTAGAAAAATATCTCCTAGATAACCAAGAAAAAATCTATCAAGATGCCGTTTTTATTGTCGGGCAAAAAACTGAAATATCTCCTCACAATTTTCCTCTAAATTGTCCCTATTCCCTTGAACAAATGCTTGATAGGCATTGGTTGCCAGAGCGAAATTAGTTAAATCCCACAGCTAAAAATCAAGGATAATTACCAAAATGCTACTAATTACTCTCAACGAAAATACTTTATCTTTATCTCCGGGCAGTCAAGTTATTTTTCCCCATCAGACTTGGGAAGATTACGAAAGATTACTGAGTTTACGTCTCCAGAAAACCTATCCCAAACTCTATTTTAATCGCAAAACTCAAGAAATTCGGCTTATGTCTCCTTTACCAAGTCATGGCAAACGTATCAATCTTTTAAGTGATTTAGTAAAAATTATCCTTCGTCGTCAAGGCAAAGACTGGGAATGTTTTGATCCGATTACCTTGAAAATTCCGGGGGAAGCAGGAGTAGAACCAGATACTTGTTTTTATATTGATAATAGACAGGCAATTTTAGGCAAAGAGAGAATTGATTTAACTGTTGATCCTCCTCCCGATTTAGCTATAGAAGTGGACTTTACTTCTCTGACTGATGTAGAGGCCTATCAATTGCTGAAAATACCCGAATTGTGGGTTTATCGTCGGGAAGAATTAAAAATATATCTGTTCAGAGAAGACGGTTATCAAGAAAGCGAAAATAGTCGTCTCTTTCCCGATATAAATATCAAGAAACTTTTCCCCTATTATGTAGAATTAGGCTGGAATCAAGGTTCTAGTCTTGCTTTACGTCAGTTTGAAGCTTTAGAGAATTTTAGTTAAAACACTTTTTGTATAAAAGTGAGCTTAATCCCCCCTGCCCCCCTTAATAAGGGGGGTGCCGATAGGCGGGGGGATCTGACAATCCAAAAATAATTATCAAAATGCTACTAATTACTCTCAACGAAAATACTTTATCTTTATCTCCAGGCAGTCAAGTTATTTTTCCCCATCAGACTTGGGAAGATTACGAAAGATTGCTGAGTTTACGTCTCCAAAAAACCTATCCTAAACTCTATTTTAATCGCAAAACTCAAGAAATTCGGCTTATGTCTCCCTTACCAAGTCATGGCAATCGTGTTGATACATTAAGGGATTTAGTAAAAATTATCCTCCGTCGCCAAGGCAAAGACTGGCAATGTTTTGATCCGATTACCTTGAAAATATCGGGGGAAGCAGGAGTAGAGCCAGATACTTGTTTTTATATTGATAATAGACAGGCAATTTTAGGCAAAGAGAGAATTGATTTAACTGTTGATCCTCCTCCCGATTTAGCTATAGAAGTGGATTTTACTTCTCTGACTGATGTAGGAGCCTATCAATTGCTGAAAATACCCGAATTGTGGGTTTATCGTCGGGAAGAATTAAAAATATATCTGTTCAGAGAAGACGGTTATCAAGAAAGGGAAAATAGTCGTCTCTTTCCCGATATAAATATCAAGAAACTTTTCCCCTATTATGTAGAATTAGGCTGGAAGCAAGGTTCTAGTCTTGCTTTACGTCAGTTTGAAGCTGTTGTCCTGAAATCGAAGGACTCTCGCTCGGAAATAGCCTCGATCGAATAAAATTCTTTCATCAGTAATCGTAAAAGAGTTTACGATCGAACTCTCGGATAATTTCCGTTTAACTAGGGGAATATAATCAGCTATCTCCATCTAATTCGATCGTCAACTTATCTCTTTTCTAGCTGCCAATAGCATTTCATAATAAACATTCCACTCGAAATAATCCATAGCGTCCCCTAGCTCACCAGAACGAAATCTAGGAGAGAATTCTTCCGAACTCATGGGATATTGATTTTCCTATTGCTTGACACGGGTTTCTAAATCCAAAATTTGAGCGTTAATCTGCAAATTTTCCCGTTGTTCGCTCTCAATTTTTCGATTCAGTAACTCTCTTTCTTCCTCGGAGAGAGAGAGAATAATTCGCGCGAGAGAATCAATCAGTTGGGTGTTCAATGTCGTTAAAATCCGAGATAGGATTATTTCCCCTGAGAACTGTAGCGGATTCGATCGAGAGCCGCTGCCATGACTTCTAGGAAATAATGGATGGATGAGGCTGTACCTATCCACCCTAGAGATCTAAATCTGCGGGGCTAAATTTCTTGTGAATCTGAGGAAAACCTAACTGTTTAATCACTTGATGTTTGCGTTCTTCCTCAAGGAATTGCAAATTATTATAATTAACCCAGTGAATACAGTTAACCGGACAAGTCTCGATCGCTTCTTGAATAATTTCTTCTTCGTCACCGTCCTGATTATAGACGCGAGAGCGACCGTATTCGCCTTCAATAAAAAAGGTATTGGGGGCAACGTGGGCGCAGTGTTTACAACCGATACAAGTGACCTCATCGACGTAAACCGCTTTCTGGCGCAGTAAACCGCCCAATTCGGGTTCAAAACCGGTGCGATCAGGGGAATCTCTTAGGAATCCCCCTAACTCTGGTTCAAAACCAGAGCGTTCGGGAGAAAAATCAGCCATTAGGCACTCCAACGTTGTACCACTAGACGAATGGAACCATCAGTATTTTTTTCCTGTGCTGCCACCTGAAAACCCTGTTTAGCAGTTTCTGCCAGGATGGTGTGGTAGGCATAACCTTGATTTACTTTTCTTAAAAATCCTTCTACGGTTAGGGGTTGTTGCCAGTATTGCAAATCGGCAACTAACTCGTACTCGTTACCATTCCAGCGAAAACCGATATCGTAATTGTTATCTTGCTCGATTACCACCTCTGCGGTTAAAGTTTGACCTTGATAACCTTTGACGGGGTGAGAACCCTCTTTCCATTCCATACCCATATCGCTCAGGGCGGCTTTTAGGTAGGATAGATCGCGGATTTTGGTTTTGATATTGCTAAAGTGTGACATGGTTTTTCAGTGGCTTAAATAAAGGGATCGGGAAAGATGAAAAATTACCAGTCGCTAAAAGTGGCTTCGTTGCTGACTTTCTCTGACTGGCTGACGGTTTGATGGTAATAATCCGAGGTTTTCTCTTGAGACATCAGCTGCCCGAGTTGTGCCTCGATCGCCGCCGTCACCTCTTGACAAGATGAACCGACTATGCCTGTCACCTTTTCCATGACGCGACCATCGGGATAGATAATAAACTCTAGGCTTTCCATGCTCATAGCTCTTCTCGGCGTGATCTGGGGTTTGCAAAGCTCCCTATCGTTTTAATTTACGATAGTTTGCTAATCGTAGCAATCTGGTTAAAATTTTAGCAAAACTTTATATTACGTCACCTAACCACTTTCATTTTTTGTAAGTTTCCCGTAACTTTTCTTCATCGTCAAGGGCGAACCTTGACCCAGGAGGCACAATTTAACAAAACTACACAAAAAAGACGACCTGAAGCGATAAATTGAAAATAAAGGAGATGCAACGGCGAACCACGACCGCCGAGATCATAGAATTTTGTCTATAGGAATCAGAACAGATATGAATAAACAAATAGCCAGCGATCGCCTTCGGATCGGTGTTTTAGGTTTTGGTGGTTTGGGACAGGCCGCCGCCAGAATTCTCGCCCCCAAACAGGAAATGCTCTGGACTGCCGCCGCCGATAAAGCCGGTTTTGCTTACCACAAAGACGGTCTAGATGTCAATACCTGTAACAAAATTTATCATGACCGGGGTTCGATCGGTTATCTGGAAAATTACGGCAGTCTCAGCCAAAACAGTATCGAGGAATTAATCAAAACTGCCGACGTAGAAGGCTATTTTCTCGCCCTGCCGAATTTACCCAACAATTTCATGGCCGATATCGCTAAAACTTTCATTCGCTTGGGTTGGCGCGGGGTTTTAGTCGATGCGCTCAAACGTACCAGCGCCATGGAACAAATCTTAGCACTACAAGCAGACCTAGAAGCCGCCGGCATCACCTACATGACCGGCTGCGGCGCTACCCCCGGACTGTTAACTGCGGCCGCCGCCCTAGCTGCCCAGAGTTATGCAGAGATTCATAGCGTTAAAATTACCTTCGGCGTGGGAATCGCCAACTGGGAGGCTTATCGTGCCACTATTCGCGAAGATATCGCCCATTTACCCGGTTACGACCCAGAAACGGCGCACCGGATGAGTGATGCGGAAGTGGAAATGCTGTTAAATAAAACCAATGGCATTCTCAGCCTCGAAAATATGGAACACGCAGACGATATTATGCTGGAATTAGCCGGAATCTGTGGACGCGATCGGGTTTCCGTCGGGGGTGTGGTGGATACGCGCAACCCGAAAAAGCCCTTGAGTACCAATGTTAAAGTCACGGGGCGGACTTTTGAAGGCAAAATTTCCACCCATACCCTCACTTTAGGTGATGAAACCAGTATGGCGGCTAATGTCTGCGGGCCGGCTTTCGGTTATCTGAAAGCGGGGGTTTCCCTACATCGTCGCGGTATCTACGGATTATGGACAGCAGCGGAGATTATGCCGCAATTTGTGCGCTAGGGGTTTCTCTGCCGTAAAATAGCTAAAACTTTCGGGAAAATAGCGGGTAAGGGAGCGATCGCTTCTAGGCTCTCTCCCGTGACCGGATGTACTAAAATTAAACGATGGGCATGGAGTAATTGCCCGGGTAGATTAATCCCGATAGAACGACCTGAACTATAGAGGGGATCCCCAAGAATCGGATGACCGATTTGGCTGCTATGAACGCGAATTTGATGAGTTCTGCCAGTTTCTAGGCGAAATTCCATTAAGGTGTAGTTGCCCAGTCTTTCCTTGACTTGCCAGTGAGTGACGGCATTTCTACCTCCTTTTTCCACGGCAATAATAGCCATTTTTTGCCGATCGCTGCGGTGACGACCGATCGGCAGATCAATTGTACCTGTCTCCGTTTTGGGGACACCGTGGACAAGGGCGATGTATTCCCGGCGGGCAGTTTTGGTTTTTAATTGTGCCTGTAGGTGTTGATGGGCCTGGTCGGTTTTGGCAATAACGATCGCACCCGTGGTATCCTTATCTAAGCGGTGGACTATACCGGGGCGTTGAATTCCACCAATTCCAGCTAAATTCGGGCAGTGATGCAGTAAAGCGTTGACCAAGGTTCCCGATTCGTGGCCGGGAGCCGGATGAACCACTAAATCAGCAGGTTTATTGATAATAATCAGATAGTCGTCTTCGTAAAGAATATCAAGCTCGATCGCCTCGGCGGTTAATTGCAGGGGTTGACTGTCGGGAATGGTAATCTTTAAGCGATCACCTTGACCAACTTTAGTATTTTTATTAGTGCAAATTTGACCATTTAACTGTATATATCCCTGTTCTATCAGTTTTTGCAGCCTCGATCTCGATAAATCGGGCAATTGTGACCCCATCCAAGCATCTAAACGTTCTTTTTTTCCCGCAACTTCTAAGTTTAATTGGTTCATCGGTTTTTAGTTATCAGGGTGTGGGGTGTGGGGGAGAAGGGAGGGGGGCAGGGTGTGGGGTGTGGGGTGTGGGGTGTGGGGTTTTACCAGTTTTGAGGTGGCCAATTACCTAATTTTCAGGGAAAAAGTGCCTAAATTTCCCCCCGATCACTCCCAGATCCAGTACTTTTTGATTGACAAAAGGT
>NZ_JAPZRB010000229.1:0-2560 GCF_027531105.1 Microcystis sp. LE18-22.4A | reverse complement strand
AACTCAATTGTCTATCTTTTGGTATTAACCTGTTTGTGCCTTAAGTCCTTCCCTGTATGGATTTCAGCTACTTTTGAGCGTAGGCGCTCTCATCGAATTTTATTTTAAGTTAATTATTTGCATAACAATTCCCGAAGAGCCTCTTTTTTTTGCTACCTTTAATCGCTTAAGCCTAACGTATCACTGCACCCGACCTTATACTAGACTTTGATAATTACCCAAAGCTACTGCCGCCGGTGACGCTCGCCGTTAGGCCTTCAATCTACTTACAGATCAGAGGCAGGCGTTGACAATTAACGTAGGATTAGTCAGTATGAGTCCCATTAGAGGAAACTTTGCCCTTGTCAGTGCGTCTTTAGCCTCTAAGCAAACAAGTGTCACGCTTGCGATAGAATAGATCGGACTTAGCCTAAATGGGGTCAGGGAAAGAATGTGCGGAATTGTTGGCTATATCGGAACCCAAACAGCGATCGATATTCTCCTAGCTGGTTTGGAACGTTTAGAATATCGGGGTTATGATTCGGCAGGAATTGCCACAATTCTCGAAGGTGAATTACATCGAGTCCGCGCCCAGGGAAAACTCTACAATCTGCGGGAAAAATTAGAACAGGAAGTTAATCCCTCCCAAATTGGCATCGGTCACACCCGTTGGGCAACCCACGGCAAACCCGTAGAAAGTAATGCCCATCCCCACACCGATAATAGTCAACGGGTGGCAGTGGTACAGAATGGCATTGTCGAAAATTTTCAGGTATTAAGAACAGAATTAAAGGAAAAAGGCTGCATATTTGACTCAGAAACCGACACAGAAGTTATTCCCCATCTAATCGCCAGTTATCTACCTAAACCTACCGATGAAGAGTACTTGGGGGTGAGTCCTTTCCTCAAGGCAGTTTTAAGGGCAATTGAACGTTTAGAGGGTGCTTTTGCCCTAGGGGTGATTAGTCCCGATTATCCCGATGAATTGATTGTCGTGCGGCAACACGCCCCTTTAATCATCGGTTTTGGTCAGGGGGAGTTTTTCTGTGCCTCCGATGTCAGTGCTTTGGTTCCCCATACCCGGGCAGTGCTGTCCCTGGATAATGGCGAAATCGCTCGGTTAACACCCTTGGGAGTAGAAATTTATAATTTTGAGGGCAAAAGAGTCCGTAAAAGCCCCAGAGTCCTCGATTGGAGTCCGACGACCGTAGAAAAACAGGGTTATCGTCACTTCATGCTCAAGGAAATCTACGAACAACCCGGAGTGGTGCGCGACTGTTTAGGGACCTATCTGCATCCCCATTGGACAGCACAGAATGAGGATAATGTCAACCCGATAAATATTAATTTTTCTGAAGAAATTTACGATAATTTAGAACATATTCAGATTTTAGCCTGTGGAACCAGTTGGCACTCTAGTTTAGTCGGTAAATACTTGATCGAGCAGTTGGCAGGTATTCCCACCAGGGTACAGTACGCCTCGGAATTTCGCTATGCACCCACGCCCCTGATGCCCAATACTTTAACTATCGGGGTGACGCAATCGGGGGAAACAGCCGACACTTTAGCGGCTTTGGAAACGGAAAAACAGCGTCGTTTAGGATTAGAAAAAAAATATCAGGCCCGGATTATCGGTATTACTAATCGCCCCGAAAGTACCCTAGCACAAATGGTCGATCAGATTATTAATACCCAAGCAGGAATCGAGATCGGGGTGGCGGCAACTAAGAGTTTTACGGCACAATTATTGGGTTTTTATCTCTTAGCTTTGGATTTATCCTATCGTCGTCAAACTTTGTCTTTAGAGAGAATCGAGGAAATTATTAATGGAATGCGATCGCTGCCAAGGTCGATCGAAACTGTCTTAGAAACACAGGAAAAAGCGATCGAAGAATTAGCCCATGAATTTAATGACACCCAAGACTTTATTTTCTTGGGACGGGGGATTAATTTCCCCATTGCCTTAGAAGGGGCCTTAAAACTCAAAGAAATCAGTTATATTCATGCGGAAGGCTATCCAGCCGGAGAAATGAAACACGGACCAATCGCGCTTTTAGATGCAAAAGTTCCCGTAGTAGCGATTGCTATGCCGGGGATAGTTTATGATAAGGTTCTCTCCAATGCACAGGAAGCAAAGGCAAGGGATGCGCGATTATTGGGAGTAGTTGCCGACAGCGATACGGAAGCGCCAAAAGTCTTTAATGATTTGTTGTATGTGCCGGAAATTGAAGAATTATTATCGCCAATTCTAACAGTAATTCCCCTACAATTGCTCTCCTATCATATCGCAGCCCGTCGCGGTTTAGACGTGGATCAGCCGCGCAATTTAGCCAAAAGTGTCACAGTGGAGTAAAGTTCCTTAGGTTGAAACTATCCGATCAAGCGGAGCTATCTGATCGTTGTGCTTTGCTGTTCTATGTTGTTCAGGTTTCATCCCTTCGTTGACACTCCCCGCTCTAAAGAGACGGGGATTCTTGGTTCACAGAGATTACTTGCTTAGACAGAATTGCTTCTGAAAAAGTAGAGGTATTCTCTCCCCAAGCGTTTATTGGATCGAGCCCAAAGGTTCCGGTATGCCCTA
>NZ_JAPZRB010000147.1:0-8040 GCF_027531105.1 Microcystis sp. LE18-22.4A | reverse complement strand
TGAAATGGGGCGAAAGTCTGTGGACTCTGTGTAAGACAGTACATGGTTTTTTAACTGTGGTATGCGACGGTGGTGGAAGCAGAAACTTAAATCGTGAGGTTTAGGAATCGCCGCACTTTTAGGGCGGCGAGGATGTCAACGGAGATAGACTCTGGTAACGACACCAGTCCATCGGCGGATAGGGTGATATATTCCCCATAAGCTCCCTGTTCCATATATGGAAATCCTACCCGTTGCCCGATATGGAAGGCTTTGACCCCAGATCCCATGGCCACAATCTCGCCAACTCCCTCCTTTCCTGGAATCAAAGGCAGAGGCGTAGAATAGACCCCAGAGCGTTCGTAGATATCGACAAAATTAACTCCAGCATACTTCACCTTGACCAAGACTTGATCAGGCGCTACCGTCGGCGTTGGCAGGATTTGCAATTGAAGCTGGTCGGGGGGTCCGTATTTTTCAACTACTATACACAACATGATGTCAACTCCTTGGGGAATTATGAATTATGAATGATGAATTATGAATTGGGAATTGGGAATTGGGAATGATGAATTGGGGATAGGCAACGGGCAAAAGTAAATAACAAGTAAGCTGTTGTGGATTGAAATTCCATATTGTCAAAATTGGAAAAACAAGCGAAAACCCTTACTCTTGCCTGTTGCCTGTTGCCCGTTTCCTTGCCTCAATTACTAATACAAATGTTCTATGGCTTACTCTTGCACTGACATTAGGCTCAAACTTGTAAACGATAGATCGATCGCCCGCCATAGCCCATATACTTCTTGATAAGGTACTGGCCAGCCCGGATGATGCGCGTCCACATCCCGTTGTCGGGCGATCGCCGCATTGAGCCACTGATCGACACCGGGGTGACGGTGATGGTAGTCATGGCAACTGGTATCCCCCACTAGAATCAGCAAGCGAATCGGAACATAGATCATCCCTAACCTCAACCACCAAACGCACCATTGCCAGAATTTAGAGCCAAAGGGTTGATCCGCCCTGGGTAGAGGATCTCCCAAAAATATCCCCACCGTTGCCCGGGCATAATAACGCTTGCCCTTTTTCAAATCTGCTTCGGGCGCGGGGTGAAGGTGTTCTGAACATTGGCGGATTAAGGTACTCATCTGATGCAACAGGATCACAGGGAACAGCCAAGCCACCCCGTAGGCGAGCCACCATTGACCGAACCCGACCAAACCTAACTGGGCCAAGACCACTAACCCACTGCGTAGTTGATGGGCGCGATCGCTCGAAAATAGGCTTGAGCGTACTCGATCAATCCAGAAGCGGCCATGAAAGAGAGGGGAAAACAAACCAATGATCATCCGTCGCCATAGCGCTTCTCGACTCAAACCAGGATGGATTCCCGCCCGAAGACGAAGCGCTTCCACTGTCTCATCATCATCAAGCAAGGGATCTTGATGATGTTTACGATGGCGGATTCGATATTGATCGAAGCTGAGAATCAACATTAAGGCGGAAATCCACCGTCCAAGGTATTGATCGAAGAATCGATCGCCTGTGAAATTAGAGTGGGCGCAATGGTGAACGATGACCACTTGCAGTTGTCGAGAGGCGGAAACGGTGAGACTCCAACCGACAATCAACCATAGATAACCCCACCCTTGAAGGACTAAAGCCCAACAACTGAGGGAAATCCCCAGCAACAGTAAACCGCAAACCTTGGCTAAATAGCGGCGCGGTCTGGGTTGAGGTAGAGTCTCATCGGTAGCGGAGACACCGACAACCCAGGTTAAAAATGGCTGAAGAACTTTGGGTAAAGCCTCCATTTCTTTCCTTACTCCCGACCGATTCGGCGAAGGCAAAGAATCGCGCACAGTTGGCGCTTGATTAAAAGTCAGATTGTCAGTCATAAATATTTCTGGGGTCAGGGGGTGAGGAAGCCCCCTGGAGAAGTCAGGGGGCGAATCAACTATTTAGTCCCGTGGCAGACTAAAGCATTGCGGATCAGTCGAGCTTCATAGCCAGAGAGATTTTCAGTCAAATTCACGCTAAAATACTGTTCGAGCAGGTGAAAAGTGAAATCAAGTTCATTCTCTAAACCGCTCAGTCCGTACATCTTGATAACGTAGTTGCAAAGCAAGCGCTTGGCCGCAAGTTTCGAGGTGGCCCAGACCACAAAAGGGTCGGCAATGTGTTCAATGGCAATATCAGAAAGCCCCGCATCTTGAGCGAGATTAAGCATCTCCTGACGGGTAAAATGCGGATAATCGTGGCGCGTCTTGCCGTATTCATTGACTACCTCGCCAAAAAAGCGAGCCATCGGGCCATCTTCCTCAAAATCATGCAAAACCCAACGCCCACCAGACTTGAGAATCCGCGCCCCTTCTTTCGCTGCTTGACTGCGAAATTCTTGCGGAATATGATGTGTGCCATAAGCGAACATTGTGGCATCGACTGACTGATCCTTAAGCCAAAATAGGTCTTGAGCGAATTGGCAAACCGCAAACATCCCCTTTTGGCGCGACTGCTGCACCATGAAAGGAGAGCTATCGGAATTGACAAACAAAGGTGCGGAAGATAGATGCCTTTTCGACGTTTCTTCGATATAGCCATCGCCAGCGAGAAGATCAGCGATAATATAGTCACCGTCAAATTCCAGGGAACCTTGGGGGTGAGCCAGCCTCAATAAATCAAGGGTTCCTTCAGAGCGAACATCTGGAAACAGCCGAATACTGTCCAGATAATCTTCGCCGCGTCCTTCGGTGCTAAATTCATTCTGGGCGGTCAATGCCTGAGACGAAGATCCGAAACGATTATACAGGGCTTGGGGATTGATAACCCGATCGAATAATGATTTTTGCTCAGTTCCGATCGAGGAAAAATCCGGCTTCGAGGGTGCTACAATTGTTGCTGCCATCAGTCAACTCCTTGTTAAGTTATTGCGGCTTTTCATCCGCTCACTTAACTAATGAGAGCCACTAGACTTTTTTTTGCAGTTGTGGAAAAAATAATTTTAAGGAAAAGACAATGCCGTGAACGACGAGCTTATTCCCCTAGTCAAGGTGGCAACCTACTGGCGGCTACGACTCCGTAATGTTGTGCCGGAAACCGGCAAACCCCTTGAAGAAAATGACTCTAACTTTCTCCCCTCAGGGAGTGAGCAGTGGTTGCAAGCGGAAAAGTGCTTTTATGGACGTATAGATAAAATCATTCAATTTCTCAACTCCCCAAGGGCGCTAACCAGCCCACCGCTAGAGATTCTCCTCCCCTTATGCGCTCTTGTGCGGATTGTCCTCGATAACCGTCACCCCAGTACCAATGAGTGCGTCATACCCGAATCTCCTTACTATCGGGCGAAGGATAACCCAACTTGGCAGCAACTCGATCGCCTCTGGCATATCCTTAAGGATGACATTGGCAGGAAGTTAGACCCTAAAATCAAAAACTGGATCTCCGCTCCCTGGATTAAAGGGAAGATTAGCGACCAATATCAACAGGAACTTGAGCAAGAGGACATTAATCAAGCGAAATTCCAGGTGTGGCGCTATCTTGGCCTGAGCTTAAAAGGCCAACCAACCCCCAGAGGTAAGGATTCTGTCTTTAATCCCCATTACCGACAACAGAGTGGACAGTGTACCGTTAAAGGGTGGCTAGGAACACGCCTCTATCACGCCTTGGAGGGGGTAGCTATCAGAAAAGCCCAAGAGCAACGCTTGACGGCGAATCCCCGAATTAACCCCGATGATGCAGAGCAAACCATTGATCCTTTAGATAACATTGGGTCTAGGCCGTCTCAAGCGTGGTGGGAGAATATCAGAGAAGCAGTGGAGGGTCCCTGTGCTAGAGAACTCCAACAGATTCAGCCCCGAAGCAAAGCATTAAGCCACATTAACGCCCAACTGTTGATCTTAAACCTCTTACCCCCAGAATCCGTCCCTTGGGAGGAAATGGCAAAACAGTGGGGGTGCGACGACACCACAATTCGCCGGTTCTATAATGACAAGTGTTGTCCTTGGCTCCAAAAACATTTTTCCGCAGAAGATCTTCTCTCGGAAGACTGAAGTTAACCCAGAAAACGGTTTCTCGAAGAAACCCCTTTTCTAATGTCCCCCGTTCCCTCCTAGAAAATTATGTCTATCTCTACCTCAACCTCAGATGTCAATGAACCTCTCAACCCCCTAGAGGACTGGTTTGACGATGACGAACTAGAAAACGATCCTGAGTTTCAGGCGTGGTTAGCGATCGCAGACACAACGGAGGAGGAGGACAGCACTGGACAAGCATCTTCTTCTGTTTGGGTTCCCTGGGACGCAGCGGCTCAACAGCAAGCCAATAAACTGGCCCTGGCTCACCCTAATCCCAGCTTTGGGGAATTGATTCGTCAGAACACCTTAGCGGCGGCGGTGCTGACATATTATCTGGAAGAGCATGGGATAGAGGTGGAGCCTGCGGCGGCTGACCACGCTCAAGCGGTGCTACAACTACTCAATCCAACAGCAGATGTGGTACTACCCAAGCTAGGTAAACTGGAAGCTATATTGATTCCTCAAGACTCTGGTGAAGAACTGTTAGATTTAAGCCAAGCTAGGGTCAATATTGACCTAAATCCAGCAACATTGGCCTATATTTTAGTCGAGTTAGGGGAAGGAGGAGCTTGGTTAACTGGGGTTCTGTTGAGTTCGGACCTGCGTCAGGATTTCCCAGAAGGCGGTGCGGTGTCCTTGGCGATGAGGAAACCTATATCGGCGCTGTGGGAGGCTTACCGTCGGTGGGAAAACTGTCAGCAAATCATGGCGCAGTATATCGATAAACAAGGCTGGTCGGCGGAACAGCGAGCGGAGGTAATCACAGTGTTAAACTGGGTCTGGGACTATCGGCAGGACTATGAGCGTCCGACGCTATTAAAGGAGTTTTTAGAAGAGAAGGCCAGCGAGAATCATGAGAATTTTAAACCCTTAGTCTCGCGTCCGGAAGGGGTAAGGGAAGCAACGCCTGAGCCGTCTTCAGAGGGTGCGGTGGACTGGCTAGAGGTGGCGATGGATTTGCTTGATGAATTGGGAAAATTTGTTTAAAAAATAATCATGAAAAGTATTAAAATAATTGTCGAAAAGCTATAAAAGCTTTTTAAATTCTTCAATGGTCAATCCAGCATCGTTAACAATTCCAGCCATAGTATAAGCATTAACCGGATTGGCTCTAGGAATGACAATAATACGCTTCCCATTCGCCATCGTAATATGTTTACCTTGTCTAATGACTTGAAAACCTGCTTTTTCTAAGGCCTGAATTGCTCTTAAATGATTTATTCCTGGAAGTTTTGGCATAATTATCCAACTTCTACATAAAGAGATTCGTCATCTTTATTTAGTTCTTCGACTGTCTCTAAGTAGAGTTGAATGGCATCCTTGATATTTTCTAAAGCTTCCTCTTTAGTTTCCCCTTGTGACCAGCACCCCGGTAAACTTGGACACCATATCGCATATCCTTCCTCGCTCTCTTGTAACCTTACTTTATAGCGCATACTTACCTTTTAATTTTGACTATTATCATTTGTAATTATATCCCACTTTTCGCCATCTGGGAAACCTGCGCCCAAATGTAACATATAGTCATTTCAAATAAGGTTGTAGGGGCGAAGCATTCGGGCAATAACCTATCGCTGAAACCGTAGATTTCTTATCCGAATGCTTCGCCCCTGCGGGAGTGCTTACTGACAATAATAGTGAGATAGGTGAGTCTTGTCTCATTCTTAGTTGAAATAACTATATCTTGGGAACTATAATAGGCGAATAAAATACTGCTATCTGTAATAATTTTGGGGGGATAATTTGTCATGAATGATCTTGCTGATGGTGGTTTTGGATATATTCTGCCACTACTTTTTTGCGGTTTTCTCGCAATGACAAATCAGGTGGAGCATTTTCTAAAAGATGCTGAGGATGACCTCCCCGGCGTTGTAATAAAGTTTTACGCGGTTTTAAGCTTTGCCAATGTTCGTAAATGAGTTTTTTCAGAAGTTCTTCTGAGCTAATATTCTCTTCGGAAATGATGTCTGCTAGATAGTTCTCGGTTTCTCGATCTAGATTAATCGATAACATTGTTACTTCATGGGATAAATCAACATCTTTGATTATAGCTTAAAATCCATGATCGCACTCACCCCCCATCCCCAATTGAGTTTGCTATAGAAAAATTCGGGGTACGGGCGAAGCATTCGGATAGGAAATCTAGGGTTTCAGTAATAGGTTATTGTCCGAATGCTTCGCCCCTACTCAATCATCTAACAATCCGTCGTAACGCACCACATCTATCATTAATTTATTTGGTGCGTTACGCTATCGAAGGGCGCACCCTACTAATACTGCTTTTTCTAAGGACTTAATTGCTATTAAATGATTTATTCCTGGAAGTTTTGGCATGATTATCCAACTTCTACATAAAGAGATTCGGCAACAACATAATGAGTAGGAGATGCTCTAATTCGATAAACCGTATCCTCGATAGCATTGATAAATGCCTGTGCAACCTCAACCCGTTGCTCTGTATAGTATTGAACTGCTTCAGCATATTCAGTGAGAGCTTCAGGGTGAAATACATACCTCATGGCTCAATCAGTCGTCTAACTTGAGCCAGAGCTTCTTCCCCCGAAATTGGCTGCACAGAGCCATCCCGAACCTCGCCTCTTCGTCTTTTTGCTTCAGTCACCCAAACTGCCTGAATTGTTGAATCGGTGTCGAATTCTAAGCTTTCTACCAACTTGTCTGCAAGCAGCGCCCTTGATACACTAGGTAAGGACAATATCTCTTCTGTCAGTTGCTCAATTGATCCCATAGCCCGTCGCAGAATAATAAACTCTAAGTATTATCATCCTACAGGAAAATCGACTATGTTAGTTCTTTTTTGATAAATCTTTAATTAATCTGCTATGGGCAGTGCGTTACGCTATCGAAGATCGCACCCCACTATAATTAGACTAGAATTGAGTTTGCTAGAGAAAAATTCAGGGTACGGGCGAAGCATTCGGATAGGAAATCTAGGGTTTCAGCAATAGGTTATTGTCCGAATGCTTCGCCCCTACTCAATCATCTAACAATCCGTCGTAACGCACCACACCTATCATTAATTTATTTGGTGCGTTACGCTATCGAAGGGCGCACCCTACTACTACTGTTCCCTGTTCCCTGTTATAAAATAGTAAGGTGATCATTAAAAAAGAGGTCAACAGATGCAAAACTTACGTCAGGTTTCTTTACTAACAAGTGGACAAGAGCAAGTCTTAAATATTCCTCCTGAACTTGCCTTATCAAGCACAGAGGTTTTGTTACGCAAAGAAGGTCATCGCTTAATCATTGAGCCGATTTCTTCTGGTTCTCTACTTTCTTTGCTGACTACTTTGCCAGACATTACAGACAATTTTCCTGATATAGATGAAGGGTTGCTTTCCCTTGATGACATCACATTTTAGTACCACCCAATGACCTATCAATATCTTCTTGATACTAACATTCTGTCAAATTTGATCAAGTATCCTCAAGGTCAGGTTTTCCGGCATATTGTAGATGTGGGCGAAGAAAGCGTTTGTACGAGCATCATTGTGGCGTGTGAATTAAGATTTGGCGTGGTTAAAAGTGGTTCCTACCGTCTGGTACAGCAACTAGAACGCATCCTTGAGTTCTTGACAGTTTTGCCATTAGAATCAACTGTAGATAAGCACTATGCCCTAATTCGTAAACATTTGGAGCAAGCAGGAACCCCAATCGGTCCAAATGATTTACTGATTGCTGCTCATTCTCTAGCGCTTGATTTGACTCTTGTTACCGCAAATATTCGTGAATTTGAGCGTGTTCCTGGTTTAAAGTTAGAGAATTGGTTGATTGATGATGAGAAAATCAGTCAAATTTGATCAGATTAAAAAATGTAGAATGGTAAAATGTAGTGGACTGTTTCAGCTAATTTGGTGCAATAGATTCTCCCGATTCCTCCTCCTCAAACACAGGATAAAGATGTTTCAGCTTGACCCTAGCATCGCTGGTCGTAAACGTCCATATTACTGTAGATGCAGTCTGATTACGT
>NZ_JAPZRB010000416.1:0-1130 GCF_027531105.1 Microcystis sp. LE18-22.4A | reverse complement strand
CTCAATTGTCTATCTTTTGGTATTAACCTGTTTGTGCCTTAAGTCCTTCCCTGTATGGATTTCAGCTACTTTTGAGCGTAGGCGCTCTCATCGAATTTTATTTTAAGTTAATTATTTGCATAACAATTCCCGAAGAGCCTGAACAAGCAGCTTATTATACTTCCTATACTCAAACCTTACGAGGAACAAGAAAGGGTAATCAGTTAAACTTAAATATCACGACAAAAATTGAGTTAGACACCCAAAAAACTCAAGAAATCTGGACGTTAACCGCAGATTATTTGAATACGGGACGAGTCGTTTATCAAAGACAACCTTGTTTATTGTCTCAAATCCGGTTTGCACCCGGAGCTAATAGCACCACCGTTAATCAATCGGTTGTGCGAGGGAGTCGAAATATTTATCTCTTAAGAGCGAATCAAGGACAGAGAATGGAACTGAAAATTACATCATTAGAAAATAATGCCGTATTTGATGTGATTGCACCGAATGGGGAAATATTGTAAACAGAAGCTACCCAATCTAGTCTAAAATTACCTGCTACTGGAAATTATGAAATAATTGTAGGGGGAACTCGCGGCAATGCCACCTATAAATTAAATGTTAAAATTCAATAAATAGGGTTGGCTGAAAAAGTTTGTTGGTGGGGTTAGGAGTCGGAAATGATATTCAGCAAGCCCTACTTATATCAAACAATTTTAGCTATCTTTTGACAAAAATTAGATAAGTTGGCTTTTTTATCTAAAAACTCTAGTAATTCAGCTAGAGATTTTTGAGGATTTTTATATTTCTTGACTTGCCGATTTAGACTGAATTTAATTTCTTCGGGATATTCATCGAACAAATGACTTAAAAAAGTATCAGGAGATTGAGCCTTTATACCCCAAGTTTCTAAAGCTGAAAGTGAAAAATCGGTAAGATTATTAGTTAAAATTAGATTAGCTTTAGCCATAACAGCAGTTGCTAAAACATGACGGTCTTTTAAGTCGTTTGTCATTAACTCAATTAAACCAGATGGCACTTCAACCATGGCTTCGGGAAAGGCTGCTTTCATTGTCTCCACTAAATTAAGGGCTTTTATTGAAGTTATATTATATCGATTAATCAGATTGCGGGTTGTTTCTTCTAAA
>NZ_JAPZRB010000313.1:0-1645 GCF_027531105.1 Microcystis sp. LE18-22.4A | reverse complement strand
CTATACCTTCACCCGTACAGGAGTAACAACAAATGCTTTGACAGTAAATTATACAGTTGGGGGAACAGCGACATTTAGCACAGATTACACTCAAACCGGTGCAGCAACTTTCACCAGTGCAACAGGGACAGTGAATTTCGTTGCTGGTTCATCCACTGCTACCGTAACTGTTGACCCCACTGCTGATACCACAGTAGAAAGTAATGAAACTGTTGCTTTAACTCTCGCTGCGGGGACAGGTTATACAGTTGGGACAACTACCGCAGTGACTGGGACAATTACCAATGATGATACCAATGTCACCCTAGCGGTTTCTCCCAGTAGTGTTACCGAAGATGGTACAACAAATCTGGTTTATACCTTCACCCGTACCGGAGTAACCACTAATCCTTTAACTGTCAACTACACCCTCGGAGGGACAGCGACTCTCAATACCGACTACACTCGTACAGGGACTACCAATACTGTCACCTTTGCTGCTGGTTCATCCACTGCGACGGTAACAGTTGACCCCACTGCTGACACAACAGTTGAACCCGATGAAACCGTCATTTTAACCCTCGCGACCGGGACAGGTTATACGATAGGTACGACTACTCCAGTGATGGGAACAATTACCAATGATGATGTCACCCTTCCCAGTATTACTCTTGCAGTTGCTCCCGCAAGCGTTACCGAAGATGGTACAACAAATCTGGTTTATACCTTCACCCGTACCGGAGTAACCACTAATCCCTTAACCGTCAATTACACCCTCGGAGGGACAGCTACCCTTAATACCGACTACACTCGTACAGGGACTACCAATACAGTCACCTTTGCTGCTGGTTCATCCACTGCGACGGTAACAGTTGACCCCACTGCTGACACAACTATTGAAAGTAATGAAACTGTTGCTTTAACTCTTACTGCGGGTACTGGTTATACAGTTGGGACCACCACCCCAGTGACGGGGACAATTACGAATGACGACTTTCCCCAACTCTCCATCAATAATATTACCGTGGTCGAAGGCTTAGATAATAATGCCATCCTCACCGTCACAGTTGATAACCCCAATCCACAACCAATTACCTTCAACTATACCACTGGGCCCATTGATGCTACCGCCGATGTAGATTACACTAGCAAAACCGGAACTATCACCATTGCTGCTAATACTGCCACCGCTACTATTAGCATTCCCCTCCTCAATGATAACCTCAATGAACCTGATGAAGTCTTCACCGTCACCCTCTCCAATCCGGTTAATGCTACCATCAATCCCGACGAAGCAATTGGACAAGTAATTATTACTGACACCCTACAAAGCGCAATTACTCGCACCTTACCCAACAATGTCGAAAACCTCAGACTAATTGGCAGTAATAATATTAACGGTACAGGTAACGCCAGTAACAATAATATCACCGGAAATAGTGGCAATAATCAAATCAATGGAGGTGCGGGAATTGATACTTTAACCGGTGGTTTAGGTGCAGATACTTTCATCTTCCAATTTGGTCAATCTACCATATCCGCAAGCGATAGTATCACAGATTTTGCCATCAATAGTGATAAAATCGACTTATTAACTCAAGGTGGAACTGCCATGAATGCGCCTAGTAGTTTCAGTCGCGCTGCTGATAGCACTGTCACCACTTTA
>NZ_JAPZRB010000328.1:0-13857 GCF_027531105.1 Microcystis sp. LE18-22.4A | reverse complement strand
AATCCTTATCTGGCAAGAGACTTAATTGATTAGTTCGCTCTAGATAAAAAACAATTGACAAAAATCGCTAAATGCCTTTCTATATAAGGGTTCCATCCCTTACAACCCCCCTCTATTGCATAACACAAACCGAAGAGCCATTAATTAAGGCAATTCGAGAGGGAACAATCGATAAGAAAACTCTATATAAAGTTGATTTGAGTGGGGCTATTCTGAGTGGGGCTATTCTAAGTGGGGCTGACCTGAGTGGGGCTAACCTGAGAAGGGCTAACCTGAGTTGGGCTTTCCTGAGTTGGGCTGACCTGATTGAGGCTGACCTGAGTTGGGCTTTCTTGAGAAGGGCTGACCTGATTGATGCTGACCTGAGTGGGGCTAAACTGAGCGGGGCTAACCTGAATAAGGCTAACCTGAGTAAGGCTAACCTGAGTTGGGCTAAACTGAGTAAGGCTAAACTGAGCGGGGCTAACCTGAGAAGGGCTAACCTGAGTAAGGCTAACCTGAGTTGGGCTTTCATGAGTGGGGCTAACCTGATTGGTGCTATCCTGAGTAAGGCTAACCTGAGAGGGGCTATTCTGTGGGGGGCTAACCTGAGTGGGGCTAACCTGAGTGGGGCTAACCTGAGTTGGGCTAACCTGAGAAGGGCTATCCTGATTGAGGCTGACCTGAGTGAGGCTAACCTGAGTGGGGCTGACGTTAAAAACGCTATCTTTATCGATGCAACGGGGATCACCCCCGAGCAAAAACAGGATTTGATTCGACGAGGGGCAATTTTTGGGGATAATTCTAACGATCGCAGTAAAGTATTAGTTTAAAACAGCCTTTGATCTCCACCTTCAGCAGAGATTTAGGTGGGGTTGGCTGAATAAATGTGAAATATAGACGAGATAAGGGGTTTGGCGGCCTGTTTAGCCAAGCAGCTGCAAGATTTTCAAGCTAGTGGCTCAAAAACCTTGTATCTTAACTGGCGATCGCCCCTACTTTTTCAGCCAACCCATAATTAATGGGAAAGGACTTGACTTTGCCGGCGACTTGCGCTATGCTTTTTATATAATGGGAATCTGTGCAAAATTTTTTTAGACGCAAAGATTTCCATTATGAATAAAATCCTTTAAAAATATTATCCCAAAATCTGCCGACAAAAGCAAGCAAAATTTTGCCGATAATTGTTAAGTTTTGTTAACAAAGAAATACAGAGATCAGCAAGATAAAAAAATCGAAATCTCTTGCTGATCCTGTTTGTCGCCTAACCTAATCATAGGTTAGGCGAATTTGGCGCTTTTCTCGGATTAAGATTAACCCACCGCAAACCCTGTATATTCTCTGACTAGGGGTTCATGAAAGGCTAAAACAATATCTTCTTTAGGAACACCTAAATTAACTAATTCATTGGCAATTCCTACCTCAGTGCCATCATGTTGTATCCAGATTTTACCCTTTTTAATATCGAGATGCAAAACACAACCATGATATCTTCGTCTATTTTTCCAGCCAACATACATCAATTGATAGTGATCGCCAACTGTATCAAAAATCAATTGTTGTTCAATCGGATCTTTAGATGAACCTATCTGAGAATATTCAGTAATGACTTGCTTGACATAGTGACGATATTGTGCTAATTTTTCCATTCGACAATTACCTCCCCAATCGGATCATAAATAATCAGGTAAATTTGAAATCGTTTAACGACAGTTTGAATAAATCGCAATTCAAAAAAACTATAATAAATATCTAAGGGAACAGCTAAATATAACTGTCTTTTAGGTTCTTTTTCTTCTAAAGCAACACGATAATTAAAGAATTGTCCAATGGCAGTATGAAATTCTGAAATGCTGGATTTACCGATAAAACTTTTAATTTCAACGGCTATCTTTTCATTGTCTTTTTCTGCGGCTATCAGTTGCTCTGCTCCTAAATCGACATACATTTCTACATCACCAACTTCAATCCTTAAAGGGTCATCTGTAATGATCCAACCCTCTTTTTCTAATCCTTTTCTCACTGCACCATGAAAACGATCTTTAGCAGACATGAATCTTGAAGTTAGCAGGCATAATAATTATTAATTATAACATTTAGTCATGACGAGCGACAGGGTGAGAGCATCTCAAACCCTATTGACAATTGGCCAATTTTGTGATCTGCGTGGGCATTTCAAGTGATACCAGTCAATCAAAATAGTTACGAAATCGACCCATTTGAACGAGTAATTGGCTCTTCTCGACTTTGTGTGATAATTTTTGCTTATGGAGTCGTGAAATGCTTATCGGGCAAAACCTTAAGGGCTATTTTGACGTTCGGACGTTCGGTGAAGACTTCGACGGTGATCTCAGCCGAACCGCCGAACGGTCTTTACCCCGACATTTGTGATAAAATCGGCCTTGTCTTTCTTCTGCCAGCGCGAAGCCGAGCGGCGGTATGTTGAGCTTATTTCCCCTTTTACTTTTTACTTGGTATAACTCGTGCAGGTTTTCATTTATCATACTCCCGAACTTACCCCCGTCCATACTCTACCCGATTGCGCCGTCGTTATCGATGTTTTAAGAGCGACAACCACGATCGCCACTGCCCTCAATGCCGGTGCGGAAGCAGTGCAAACCTTTAGCGATCTGAAAACCCTGATGCAGGTGAGTGATACCTGGCAACCGGAAAAACGTCTCCGAGCAGGAGAAAGAGGTGGCGCGAAAGTAGAAGGCTGCGATCTGGGCAATTCTCCCCTCGATTGTACCCCTGATTTAATGAAAGGTCGTCGTCTGTTTATCAGTACCACTAACGGCACTCGCGCTCTGCAAAGAGTGGAAGAATCCCCAATCGTGATCACTGCGGCCATGATCAATCGGCAAGCTGCCGTTAATTACTTATTGGATAAGCAGCCCGATACCGTCTGGATTGTTGGCTCTGGTTGGGAAGGGGGTTATTCTCTGGAAGATACGGCCTGTGCTGGAGCGATCGCCGATGCGCTACAAGAACAATCGGGGCAAATGGCGATCGGGAATGATGAGGTGATCGCCTCGATCGCCCTTTATCGTCAATGGCAAAATGATCTTTTAGGAATGTTCCACAGTTGTAGTCACGGTCAGCGGCTCTTGCGTCTCCACTGTCAAGAAGATTTAAAATACTGCGCTAATATTGACTCTCTTGATGTTTTACCGATCCAAAAAGAACCGAGCATTTTAGTCAAACTTTAGACATTATCACCCAGAGAAAGGGTCATCAGTGCCGGTAGGAGTATCGATCCTAGCCGGATTCCTTTATTTAGGGTCTGCTGAATAAATCTAAAAACCTTGTTGAATAAAACTTTTAGACCTTTTTGGAATCCAAAAGTGCCTCGTCTGGGAGTGATCAGGGGGAAAATTCAGGTACTTTTTCCCTGAAAATTAGGTAATTGAGCAGATGAAAATCGGTAAAACCCTACACCCCACACCCCACACCCCACACCCTACCCCCACCAATAAACTTTTTGCCGCAAACCCTATTTATAGTTTGCTAACCATGACTATCGATTCTTTACTGCAACCTTTTCAGCGTTTTGGTGTCAATCTCGGTTTAGAAAGAATAAAAAATCTGCTGGAGATTTTAGGCAATCCCCAAGATAAAATTCCGATTATTCATGTCACGGGAACTAATGGCAAAGGTTCAGTTTGTGCCTATCTATCCTCTATTCTCAGTACCGCCGGTTACAAAGTCGGACGTTATATTTCTCCCCATTTAATTGCTTGGACAGAAAGAATCTCTATTAATGGCGAAAATATTGAAACCGCGACTTTAGAAAACCTGCTTAAATATATACAATCGCTTATCGATCCCCAGCAGGAAAGTCCTACTCAATTTGAGGTAATTACTGCCGCTGCTTGGCTGTATTTTGCTCAGGAAAAGGTGGATATTGCCGTGATGGAAGTGGGTTTAGGAGGAAGATTAGATGCGACTAATGTTTGCGCTCAACCTTTGGTTACTGTCATCACTTCTATTAGTCGGGAACATTGGCAAAATTTAGGTCCCACGGTTGCCGATATTGCCGGGGAGAAAGCGGGGATATTAAAAGCGAATTGTCCCGCAGTTATCGGACAATTACCGGAATCAGCGCAGGGGGTAGTTAGGGAGAGAATCAAGCTGTTAAATTGTCCGACGGTATGGGTAGAAGCTGCCGAAAAAATTGCCGATAATCGGGCTAAATATCAAGGTTTAGAATACCCTTTATCCTTAGCGGGAGATTTTCAACTAACTAATTCCGCTATAGCGATCGCTGTTGTTAATATTTTGCGTCAGCAAGGTTGGCAAATTAGCGATGAAGTCGTGCAAGAAGGAATGGCAAAAACTCGCTGGTTAGGACGTTTACAAACCGTTAATTGGTGTCAGCGAGAAATTTTAATAGATGGCGCTCATAATCCTGCTGCTGCTATTGGTTTAAGGCAGTATGTAGATAGTTTAAAAGCTCCAAAAATTATCTGGGTAATGGGAATTTTATCGACTAAAGATCATCGGGAAATATTCCAAGCTTTATTAAGAAAAGGCGATAGTTTATATTTAGTTCCTGTTCCTGATCATAGCAGTGCTAATCCTGAAACCTTAGCGGAATTAGCGGCTTCAATTTGTCCAGAATTATCTCACCTAGAGACTTGTTCCGATTTATTTTTAGGACTAAAAAAAGCCATCCAAGAATCTGCCGAGAGTCAGATAATTCTCTGTGGATCGCTTTATCTAGTCGGTTACTTTTTAGGGAGTTTGTTTCAGGGAAAATAAAACATCAATTTTACTGGTGGTTTTATCAGGCATAGTGGCAGTAATTCCGATGCCGCGTACCGATTCTAAAAAGGCCTTTGCTTCCGGGGTTAATTCCGTGGCAGGAAGATTATTAATTCCCCCTGCTTTAGCGATAATTTGCTCCACATCGATGAAGAAATAACCGAGATTATTTTTAGGCAAATTTGCGATCGATGCTTGGAAAATCTCACTTTGGCTAATCGGTTGATTCGATTGGGGTTGATAGGGAATTCCGACGGTCATTTTTAAGGTATCATTATTAGGCCAAGCATAGGTTAAAATCGCTTGTTTTTCCGCTTTCCATTCAGTCACATCTTCACCAGAAATTTGACTGTTTTTTATGGTGATAAAGGGAACAGTTTTTACCAATTCATTTAACTTATCGAGGGTAATTTTTGCCGCTTTCTGATCGCCGGTTTGCCAGATCATCATTCCCCCAAAACCTAACCCTCCCACTGCTTGCTGGTTGGGGATAATTCCAAAGGCAAATTCTCGATCCATCCAGTTGAAAACTTCTTTATCCGCGTCAAGGGTTGCCATCTGAAAATTCTCACGGATCTGACGTAGAAAAGCTTGTAATTCTGGGTTAGTTTGGGACTGTTTTTCTGCTTCTTCCCATCCCTGTTTAAGATTATTACCACTCCAGACTGCGATGGTATCTCCGGGGAAATAATTTAAAACTTTATTTTTGCTAGGGGAAGGTAGGTTAGAAATAGTTTCAGGGGCCAGTTTAGCCACCATTTGTAATTGTAATCCCGTATCGGTGACACCCACTCCCGCGACAATATCTTGAATTTTTGCTAATTCTTGCCGACTTTGGGGAGATAAATTGGCATCTGCTCCCAAGATTCCGGCATAATCATCGATATAAATTGTTGCTAGGGTATTGGGTAGGTTGAGGGATTGGGAAAGCAGTTTTCTCACTTCCGGTTTACTGCTAAAAGATGGCTGTCCTTGATAGGTATCGATCGCCGCTTCTAACACCTTTTTATCGTAGGATATCAACAAAAAATCCCCCGCAACAGCAGTATAAATGGTGGTGTTATCCTGCCAATCTATAGCGGTAATTGTAATACCTTTGTAGTCACTGGTGCTAGTTTTGCGATTAACTTGTTGTCCTAGTTTTTTCTGGAATTCCGATGCTTTAATTTTATCTTTGATGCCGATAACCGTTAATAATTTCGATTGTCCGGGGGTAGCTGCGGGAAGGAAAGCAAAGCTAATACTACCGATCCAAGGTTCGATATCCCGTTGATAATCAATCTTATCGGTGAAGATATTTTTTTGTAATTCTTCTAGTCCTTGACTAACCACAGTTCGTGATTCTGGTGTACCATATTTAGCTAACACTGACCAAGCTTTTGCATCCGTGGAGACAAAACTACTAGCAAAGGCAGTTTCTGGGATAACTTTTGCCGATTCTAAGGGGGTGAATCTTTGCCAAGGTAGTTGTCCTCGTAGATAAAGATAGACACCTCCTGCGGTTACTGCTGTTAGTCCTAAGACGACTAAACAACCGGGTAAAAATGATTTTTTTGACATAGAATTGTGGTTTGGTTAAAAAGTTCAATACTTGGCGATCGATTTGTCTCTGGTTGTAGTTTCTCGAGAATTGGTTAATCTTTAGTAAGCTTTAAGTCTTATTATAGCTTCTGGAGGTACTAAGCTGTTGACTATCTAAATTACTCGTTAAGACTCTACGGGAGCAGGGAGAGGGAGTTCTGGCATTTGTACTAACAGATCGAATGCTCAGTTTAAATGCAGTACAGCTTAGAATGCTCAAATATTGTTGATATGAACACCATCAAGGGCTAATTTTATCATTAAACTGGACATGATTCTGGAAAATTTTCTGATTACTAAGTATGCAGAAATACAGACAGGAAAAATCCCTGTTATTAGAAAATAGTTGAGATTAAAAAATATTGTTGCTGAATGTGTGCATTTATTTCAAATATTTTTATGTAAAAATATTAAAACTCCTGCTGTTAACTCTAATGCTTAAAAAGCTATCAGAATGATAATAATTTCGTTGAAAAGTACAGCTTTTTGAAAAAATAAGGTTATTATGAACCTATATTATACTAAATCTGGTTATTAAAAACTGATTATCTATTGCTCCTTTTGCCTATTGCCTATTGCCTCTCCTGATATGTAGCCTATACTCAACGGATTTAGTATTAGACCTTTTTAACCCAATATCCAAGAGAGCCAAAAATGACAAAAAATAGGGGCTGGATTATTTTCAGTCCCCTAAACTACAAGAAATTATCGTTTTAGCGTTGTTTACGTTTTAATGCCAAGACAGATAAACCAAAGAAACCTAAACCAAAAAGGAGAGTCGGTTCCGGGGTTTGGACAGTTAATAAACCTAATTGACCACCTTCGACAAGATTATTGGGCCCGCCGATGCTGCCATTTCGCACACTGTGGGCCTGCACGTCGAGAATCAGAATTTTTTCTCCCGGTCGAGCGCCCGGAAAGAATTCAGTAATATCCAAAATCCCCGAAGTTTCCCAGTTACCTAAATCATTGGGGCTGCTGTCGGTTTGACCACCTGGTAAACTAGGACTACGATCGATCTGACCTACTCGTGTCGCTCGTCCGGTGGTGGCATCAAGTCGCCAAATCGAGGCTTCTTCTCCAGAGGTTTGACCGAAACCAGAGAAAGAACGGTCTTCTTGGATATAGATAGTACCGTCATCGGACCAATCGAGGTTATCGGGACTTCTCACCCCAAAATCGGGACCGCTAAATTGACCACCACCCGCATCATTACCATCGTAGAGAATGCGAGCGCTGACGCTAGAAGCAGCGGTGTCGAGATTGCCGTTTTGATCGAAAACCAGATTATTATCGAAGATATAAACGGTTCCCCAGCTATCGGCCCCATTGAATAAAGAACTGCGTCCGGTGGAAGCAAGAACAATTTGGGAACCATCACTGGGATTAATCGAGACATCTTCCGGACGGGAGAAGGAAAAAGCTCCTAAAGCGTCCGCTTGGGCGCGAAGATTGCTATCGGTGGCAAAACCATTGAGAAAACCAACCCCATTTCCCTCGTTCACCACTTCTACCCAACGTCCGGCACTGGTGTTACCAGTACCGCCAAAGTCCCGGGGATCGATACCTTCATCGCCTACCCAAACATACAGTTTGCCCTGTTTGAGACCATTGCGATCGAGAAAACTACCATCTCCGACCCCGTTTTTCTCCCCAATGTAGAGATAGAGAGGCGCGGACTCGGTATCATCACCCCCGATCATCGCAATGCGATCACTTCTACCTGTATCAATTTCTGTCCAATTTTCCCAAGCACCGCGACCCATTTCTGGGGCAGCCCAGAGACCGAAATTGGTAGGATCGAGAACCCATTGAGTCCCATTGCTGGTTTCTTCTCCAGCAAAGTAGATATTATCTTCAAAACCGATCCCTTGACCGAAGGAATAACGACCGAAAGCGGCACCAGAACAAAAACGATCTAAACCTCCAATGGTGGGAGCGAGTTCAAATTGACTGGTACTGGTGATTACATTGTAAGAGCGATCGTAGATTTTATCGAAGGCTAATCCAGAACCGATAATTTGACGACTACTGGTGTCGATGTCAAAGTAACTGATTCTTGCTCCTCTCACGGAAAGCTGGTTAGCAGTACCCGGATTCAGGGTATAAGAGGCTCCTTGGTTATGTCTAACTTCGTGGTTGACCAAGGCACGAATCGTCCCATTTCCTAGATTGATAACGCCAATTCCATCAAGAATACCGATGGGAGTGTAATTGTTGATGGTTTCACCTACTGTAAATAGGGGCGTATATTCATAACCATTCAATCCTGTCACCTGCGGTCCGCCTGTATTAGTATGAGCTTGCGCTAAAACCGTCGGTACGTTTATTAGGGAAATTCCCACTGTTAGCAGAGTTGCCGCTAAAACATTTTTGGGGTTAGAATGTGAAGCAATCATTAATTTTTTAGTCCTCTAATCTCAAGGAAACAAAACGTTCTCTCTTGAGATTAGAAGGCTTTTATTAAGGGATTGATAACCCGAGAATAAAAACTCTTTAAGAACTGATACCTTGTCATAATTATTAATGTTTGTGTAAACAATTGTAAAAAAGCTGGATGCTCACGACCTAGATTCGTTCTATTAACAATTGTCATTTAATCATCGAGCCTAATAAACAATTTCTTTCTTTTGCTTATTCTGACTCTTTAATACTGTCCCGTGACTCTTTCCCTAAGGGAATATTTTTGATTTTTGGCAGAAGTTCATTATTAATTCCCACCGCTTGATTAATATTAGTTAAGCCATTAGCCTCTAATTTTTCTGTTAATCCTTGTAAAATATTTGATACTAGCCAAGGTCCTCGGTATAACCAACCGGTATAAATCTGTAATAAACTCGCACCGGCGGTAATTTTTTCCCAAGCGTCATCGAGAGAAAAAATGCCTCCCACTCCAATTATCGGTAAATTGCCTTGGGTTTGCCGATAGATAAAACTGATCACTTCCGTGGCACGTTCCCGCAAAGGTTTGCCACTAATTCCCCCTGCTTCTTCAGTGATTGGTTTACCGGTTTCAGTCAGAATTATGGTTTTTAATCCCGTGCGTTTAGTGGTGGTATTAGTAGCGACAATTCCGGCTAATTGATAGGAGAAAGCTAAGTCAATAATTGTTATGATATCTTCCCATTCTAAATCGGGAGAAATTTTCACTAATAGGGGTTTTCTGCCTTGATTTTCTGTTTGTAAAATGTCGAGGATTTTATCGAGTTGTTCCCCACTTTGCAGGGAACGCAAACCGGGAGTATTGGGAGAACTAACATTAACGACAAAATAATCAGCATGGGGGAATAAATAGCGAAAACTGCCTAAATAGTCCTCCGGAGCCTTTTCTAGGGGCGTATTTTTCGATTTACAGAGGTTAATACCGATGGGAATCTGTCGGGGTTGTCGTTGCCAAGATTGCTGGAGAGTTGCCGCTAGAACCGGCGCACCGAGGTTATTTGCCCCCATACGGTTTAATCCGGCCAAATCTTCCGGTAAACGAAATAATCTCGGTTTTGGGTTGCCCGGTTGCCCTTCTAGGGTGACAGCACCCACCTCGGCAAAACCAAAGCCGAAACTATGCCAAAGTCCTGCCCCTAAACCGTCTTTATCGAATCCTGCCGCCAATCCGACGGGATTGGGGAAATTTAACCCCCAGAGGCTTTGAGATAGGCGAGAATCGCTAAAACTGAGGGATTCTGATAATTGTGAGATTAACCATTGTCCCCAAAATTCCCCCCGCGAGCGATCGATTTTTTGGAGAGTATTTAATAATTGTTTTTGTGTTCCCTCTAAATTGCCCCGAATAGCCTTGAAAGCTAGAGGATAAAAAGGTTTAATTGTATCAATTATATTGATCATAAAAAGACAGGAATTAAGGGTTAGGTGTAGGGTGGGTTAGGCAAGAACAAGTTATGTTTTTGACAAAAAATTTCAAATTTGCCGTAACCCACCTAGCATAATCTTTATAAACCTTGACGAGGGTTAAAAGTTTCGATCGCCCGTATTTTTTGATAAAGTTCTAATTCTTCAGGGCTAGGATTGGGAGGATTAACTAATATAATTTCCACTAATTGATCGCCCCTTTCTCCTTGGGAAGTGGGATAACCTTTGTTAGCCAAACGTAATCTTTGACCACTTTTTAATCCCTTAGGAATCATCATTTTAACTAACCCGTCAATGGTAGGAATTTCCACAAAACCGCCCACAATTGCCTCGCTAGGAGTAATCGGTACTTGACAGACAATATCAGAACCTTGAATCCTAAAAAAAGGATGCCTAGCGATAGTTATTTTTAAATATAAATCACCCCCTTCAATACCCTGACCTTTGAGACGAATTTTCTGACCATCGATCATAGCTGCCGGCATATCAACCTCTATTGATCTACCATCTTCCAGACGAATTCTTTGTCTGCCACCTTGATAGGCTTTCTCTAAAGGTAAAGTTAATTTTGCTTCCACATCTCGACGAGTTAAACGGGGAGAGGAGGCAATTTTAGCGCGCTTAGTATTAAGGTTATTAAAATCTCTAAACTTCCATAAATCCTGTTCTGTACGGGGGATTTTTCCATTACCGTTACTATTCGCTTTTTCCCCCGGACGTATCCCGCGGCGTTTATTTCCTGTCAAGGAACGATTATACTCAACCCGTTTTTCTTCATCGGAGAGAACATCATAAGCTTCATTAATATCTTTAAACTTTTCTTCGGCCGATTTATCCCCCGGATTAACATCAGGATGATATTGACGCGCCAGTCGTCGAAAAGCCTTTTTGATCTCGTCACCAGTAGCCGTGCGAGATACTCCTAAAACATCATAATAATTAACTAATTGTGGCATATATTCAGTTATCAGTTATCAGTTATCAGTTATCAGTTATCAGTTATCAGTTATCAGTTATCAGTTATCAGTTATCAGATTTGAGTTCTAAGTGAGCAGTATGTATTAAGCGAGCAGTATTAAATAGTAGTTTCCCACTGTCTTTTTACTGATTACTGTTTACTGATTACTGTTTACTGTTTACTGATCACTGCTTACTGATCACTGATTAAAACCAATCATCATCCTCATCATCCCAGTTATTTTGGGGGGGAATATTGCGGGAACGATTGCCGCCGCTGCGGTTACTTTTACTATTGTTATAACTTTTTTCCTCCGAAGGGGGGGGACTTTGCCAATCGCTATCGCGGCCATTGTAGTAATTGTCCTGATTGCGGGGGCGATAACTATCTTGATTAGCCGAATAATTGGGTCGATAATCACTTTGATAACCCGGTGTACTGGGACGATAATCCTGGCGATAACGATCGCGGCGCGGTTCGGAGGGAAGATCATCTTCCTTATCCCCGGTAAAAGTCTTGCGAATAGCGCTAAAAAAGCCCTCATCTTCCTCGTCGTATTGTAGCCGTACCTCGCGATTTAATTCATAGATAACATCCTGTAGGTCTGCCTGGGCGCGATCAAGGCGACGGTCATCATTTTTCTCCAAAGCGTCGATAATTTCCGTACTCAAAGACTCAATTTGACGACGATAGGAACGGGTAAACTCATTACCAAAATCGAGAGTAACATCTTTTAAGCGTCGTTGGGCTTGATCCACCAGAGAGCGGGCGCGATTGCGTTTATCGACCTTTTCGCGACGGGTACGATCGGCTTCGGCAAATCGGGCAGCATCGCCGATCATGCGGTTAATTTCCCCTTCGCTGAGGGTAGAAGCGCCTTGAATGGTGACACTTTGCTCCCGTCCGGTCATTTTATCCCTAGCGGTGACTTGTAGAATACCGTTAGCATCGATATCGAGGGACACCTGCACTTGGGGAATACCCCGGGGTGCGGGGGGGATACCGGTTAATTTAAAACGTCCCAAGGATTTATTATCGCTGGCCATTTCCCTTTCCCCCTGCAAAACGTGGATTTCCACCACAGTTTGATTATTTTCGGAAGTGGAAAAAAGGTCAGCTCTGCGGACGGGAATAGTGGTATTGCGGGGGATTAACTTTTTCATCACACCGCCGATGGTTTCTAAACCCAAGGATAAAGGGGTCACATCGAGGAGCAGCACGTCTTTGACCTCGCCGCCCAAAATTCCTGCTTGAATAGCCGCCCCGACCGCTACAACCTCATCAGGGTTAACATTTTGATTGGGTTCCCTATCGATAAAACTCCCCACCAAATCCTTCACCACCGGCATCCGCGTGCCACCGCCCACCAGTACCACTTCGTCTAGTTGGACGGGGGACAAACCGGCATCAGAAAGGGCCCGTTTGAGAGGACGACGGAGACGACTGATTAAATCGCCGCATAATTCCTCAAATTGGGCCCGACTCAGGCGAGTTTCGATGTGTTTGGGGCCGTCTTCCGTGGCGATGATAAAGGGCAGATTAATATCGGTGACGCTGACCCCAGACAGTTCTATTTTGGCTTTTTCTGCCGCTTCTGTGAGTCTTTGTAGGGCTTGCCGGTCTTGGCGCAGCTCCACGCCTTCCTGTTCCAAAAATTGATTGGCTAACCAATCGACGATTCTTTTATCGAAATCATTTCCGCCTAATTGGGTGTCGCCACTGGTGGCTTTCACCTCAAAAACGCCGTCACCCACTTCCAAGATAGAAACATCAAAAGTACCGCCTCCCAGGTCAAAAACGAGGATTTTCTTGCTTTCTTGTTCATCGAGACCGTAGGCCAGGGCGGCGGCGGTGGGTTCGTTGAGAATCCGCAGCACTTCCAACCCCGCAATTCGGCCCGCATCCCGGGTGGCTTGACGTTGGGAGTCGTTAAAATAGGCGGGGACGGTGATTACGGCCCCGGTAACTTCTTCCCCCAGATAACGGCTGGCTTCTTCGGCTAATCGGCGTAAAACTAGGGCGGAAATTTCTTCGGGGGCGAATTCTTTTTGCAGACGGGGGCATTTAATCTTGATATTGCCCATCTCATCCCGGCGGATGGTGTAGGGGACGCGCTTCGATTCGGGGTTTAATTCCGAGTAGCGACGACCTATGTAGCGTTTGATTGCATAGTAGGTGTTTTGGGGATTGAGTACCCCTTGTCGCCGGGCCATTTGACCGACCACTAACTCCCCATCTTTATTAAAACCGACCACAGAAGGGGTGGTTCTCATGCCCTCCGAGTTGGCGATGACCACTGGCTTTCCGCCTTCCATCACGGCGACGACGGAGTTAGTTGTCCCTAGATCAATGCCTACTACTCTACCCATGCTTGTTTTTGTCTCCCCCTAGATTTCGATAACTTCGGGACTTTTACCTTCGATCGATAGTTTAAATCGCTTAATGCTTGTTGACAATATTGTATCGAATTGTCTTAGTTTCTCGCTCTCGCTTCGGGGCGATTGAGGGTGTGATTACCGAAGTGGTCTTTTAGTGATCGCTGGCGATCCGGCTTGGGGGGTTTTAAATAGGGTCTGCGGCAAAAAGTTTTTCCTGGGGGCAGGGTGTGGGGTGTGGGGTGTGGGGTGTGGGGTGTGGGGTGTGGGGTGTGGGGTGTGGGGTGTGGGGAGTTTTCTCTGTGAACTGATAAGTGTGAACTGATCACTGAT
>NZ_JAPZRB010000388.1:0-20089 GCF_027531105.1 Microcystis sp. LE18-22.4A | reverse complement strand
ATGGGAGTGATCAGGGGTAAATTCAGGGACTTTTTCCCTGAAAATTAGGTAATTGACCCCCTCAAAATCGGTAAAACCCCACACCCCACACCCCACACCCTACACCCTGCCCCTAGGAAAAACTTTTTCAGCAGACCCTATATAAGGGTTTCATCCCTTGTAACCCCCCTCCATTGCATAACAAAAACCGAAGAACCGGTGAGGCTAGTTTTTTGATTCTAGGGATTTTTCCTTGTCTCCTAATTCCCAGTAATTGAGCAGGATGGCATTAACTATATTACCGATCACATTTAATACGGTTTTAAAGCCATCGGTCAACCGATCGACCCCTGCCACTAAAGCCACTCCCTCTAATGGTAAACCCGCCGCCGATAATACGGTAGTCATGGTAATTAATGCGCTGCCGGGGACTCCAGGGGTACTAAAAGAAACCAATAAACCACTCAATGCGATCGCTAATAACAAAGAGGGACTTAAAGGAACTCCGTAAACCTGAGCGATAAAAAGAGCATTAAATCCCTGTAAAATTGCCGAACCATCGCGTTTTAGTACCGTTCCCAAGGGAATAGCGAAACTGGCGATATCTTCGGGTAAACCGTATTCTTGAATTTCCCGCAAAACCACGGGTAAAGCGGCGTTAGAACTAGCAGTACCGAAAGCTAAGGATAAAGATTCCGATAAAGAGCTAAAAAAGCGTCGAGGTTCTCCTTTGAGGGCAAAAAGGAGCAAAACATACACCCCAATCATCAAGGCGCTGGCCAAAAACAGACCAAAAACATAGAAAAAAAGTCTCGCCACTAATTCTAATCCCTGGGTGGCGATAACCGAAGCAATCAGAGCAAATACCCCCACAGGTGCTAGATAAAGAATCACCGATAGAATTCTCTCGCTGATTAGATAAAGACTGTCTATCAACAGAATAAAAGGTTTTGCCCCCTCTTTAGCCAGTCCGATGCCGATACTAAATAAAACTCCCGTCACGATTACCTGTAAAAGATTGCCCCCGGTAAGAGCTTCTAGGGGATTAACCGGGATTAAGCTAATCAGCCAATCTCTCAAGGATACCGGTGTATTGGTGGTCATGGCGGCATTAGTGGCAAATCCCTCTAAACCTATCCCCGGTTTTAATAACAACGCCGTCGCCATGCCGATTAACAGAGCAAGTGTACTGGTTAGCAGATAGCCAGTCATCAATCTGAGTAAATATCTACCGATCCGCGCCGCATTCTGTACCCGGGTTAATCCTAAAATAAGGGAAGAAAAAACGATCGGCACCACCACAAATTGAATTAAGCGCAGAAAAACCTGTCCCACCGGCGCGAGAATATAGTCATCTAAAGGTAGGATTAGCGCAGGAAAAAAACCATTCAGCAGCGCACCGAAAACAATTCCCGCACCCAGGGCGACTAAGATCAGGTTAGATAAATTCATGAGGTTAAGTTGAGAATTCCGAGACTAATTTGGGGCAGTATAGCACTAGGCTAATCTCATCGAACCCTTCTGTCATCTTTTGCCACAAAAGGGAGAGATGAGCCAATAAAAGCCCATCTCTTGCTAATTTATCGCTCTACTTTAGTGACAGCCAAGAAGACTTTACTTGTTACCATTACCTTGCATAGCTAAAACCGCATCGCGCAGTTTATCCGGCACTTCTTGCAGGTGATCCTCATCCCACTGGAAAAAACCGACACCCATAGTCAAAGAACGCAATTCAACGATAAAATCGTGCATTTCCGCTTGGGGTAGATAGGCCGTTACCTGATCCCAACCTTTCCACTCCGCAGAAGCTTCAAAACCCTGAATTTGACCGCGTTTACCACTGATTAACTGTAAAACCTTGGCGGTGTATTCTGAGGGAGCGAGAACCGTCACCGATAGAATTGGTTCTAATAAGACCGGATGACATTTAGGCAGTCCCTCCGTCATCGCTAGACGGGCCGCTTGTTTAAAAGCTTGTTCGGAACTATCGACACTGTGATAGGAACCATCGGTGAGAGTAACATCGATATCCACCACGGGGAAACCCAAAGGACCATGACCGAGATATTCCCGCACTCCCGTTTCCACCCCGGGGATATACTGTTTCGGGACAACACCACCGACAATGGTTTCATGGAAGTGGAAACCTTCCCCCCGGGCCAGGGGTTTAATATCGAGATACACATCACCAAAAGCACCGTGGCCGCCGGTTTGGTGTTTATAGCGTCCGTGGGATTTGGTACTGGTTTTGATCGTTTCCTTGTAGGGAACTTGGGGTAAATGGGTGGTCATCGGTAGATTATACTTGCGCGCTAGGCGATCGAGGGCCACTTGCAGATGAATTTCTCCCTGTCCCCAAAGAATCACTTCTTTAGTATCACCGTGTTGTTCCCAGTAGAGGGAAGGATCTTCTTCGATCAGTTTTGTCAAAGCTGAACTTAATTTCACTTCATCCTTGCGATTGGCGGCGGCAATGGCCAAGGCAAAGACGGGTTTGAGTTGTAAACCTTTGGGAAGATCGGGTTTTTGACTGCCGCTGCTCACCACGTCTCCGGTGGCGATTCCCTCCAAACGACCGAGAGCGACAATTTCCCCCGCTTGGGCCTGCGGTAAGGGTTGCTGTTGTTGTCCCATGAGACGATAGATACCACCAATCCGCACACCGTTCAAGGCCATGCCATCGTTAAGGGTTCCCTGCCAGATTCGCCCTAGGGAGAGGCGACCGCCCTGGGGAGTAAAATAGGTTTTGAGGATTTGTACCACTGCATCTCCATCCGCACTGGGATCGAGACCGCGACGGTTGGCGGTAATTGTCGGGGCCGGCGCTTCTTCCACTAAAGCGGTGAGGAGATGACGCACACCATAGTCCCGTTCCGCCATACCGAAGAACACAGGTACTATCTGATCGGCTCCCAGTTCTTGTTTTAAGTCTTGGAGAATTTCTTCCCGGGAGGGGTTAATATCTTCGAGGAGTTCTTCTAAAAGATGATCATCAAATTCGGCGATCGTTTCCAGCATTTCTTGTCGAGCGATCTGTTCTTCTTCCTTGAGGTGGTCGGGTAAAGCGACAGGATCGGCGGGACTGTTAGCATGGTAATGATAAGCCTGTTCGTTGATTAAATCGATGAATCCGATAATTTCGTTGTTCTGACGGATAGGATATTGCTGGGGAACGAGGGGACGACTAGAAACGGATTTGAGAGCTTGTAGGACTTCGTTAAAGTGACTATTACAGCGATCCATCTTGTTGATGAAGATTAGATGCGGAATTTCCCAATCATCGAGGAATTTTAGCAAGGGAGCCAGGGTGAGAACTCGATCGACCACCGGTTCACAAACGATAATAGCAGCACCGGCCCCGACGAGGGCATTATAGGTTTCACTGGCAAATTCGATCGAACCGGGGCAATCGAGAAAGGTAAAATTTAGGTCTTGGTATTGACTATGGGCAACGGAAACTTCTACACTCATCTGTCGATCCCGCGCTTGCGTGGAACTATCACCAACGGTATTGCGATCGCTAATTTTACCTTTTCTGGTGATGGCTCCTGTTACGAAAAGTAAACTTTCCAGTAAGGAGGTTTTTCCACTGGAGTAGGGGCCGACAAGGGCCACATTACGGGTGTTTGCTCCGATACTTTGATTCATACAGATACCCCCAAGAATGATTTAGTGATTAGTTGCGGCGATTGGGCGATATTTACACTCGATCGCCCTAGGAAATATACTGTCATAGCACTGAAAATTACTCTCAGGACGTAGTTAGAAGCGAAAGGCCTGTCTTGCCATAATTTTGCCCAGTGCTACAGGTGTATTCTTTCCTACTTTTCACCCTAACTCAGTCTCAAGCATTACATCCCATTCTCGCAATCTCTTGTAAAGTCTTACCTACTTTTAGTTAAGGAACTTGAATAAATGTTAACTAGGGTTTGCTAAATAAGTTTTTCGTGGGTGTGGGGTGTGGGGTGTGGGGTGTGGGGTGTGGGGTGTGGGGAAATGGGGAAATGGGGAAATGGGAAAATGGGGAAATGGGGAGAATAAATAAAAATAATCTCCTGTCTCCTGAATCGGAGTCTCCTGAATCGGAGTCTCCTACCTCCAGGAAAAATTTTTTCAGCAAATGTTAACTAAGCTGTTGACTATCGAGAGTCTTTCTCATCAACTGGACTCACAAAAACGAGATGCAGCCTGATATAGTGAGAGGTCGGGATGATGTTTATCAAGCAATTTTTATGTTAAAAGCTGGAATCGTGGGACTGCCAAATGTGGGTAAATCGACCCTATTTAACGCTCTGGTGGCTAATGCCAAGGCCGAGGCCGCTAATTTCCCCTTTTGTACCATTGAACCGAATGTGGGTGTGGTATCCGTCCCCGATGAACGTCTGGAGGTTTTGGCTAAAATCTCTAATTCTGAGAAAATCGTGCCGACGCGGATTGAATTTGTCGATATCGCCGGATTAGTCAAGGGTGCTAGTCGCGGGGAAGGATTGGGTAATCAATTTTTGGCTAATATCCGGGAAGTGGACGCGATCGTTCATGTGGTGCGCTGTTTTGATAATGATGATATTATTCATGTTTCCGGTTCCGTGGATCCGGCCCGGGATATCGAGGTGATTAATCTAGAGTTAGCTCTAGCGGATTTGGGACAGGTGGAGAAGCGGGTGGAACGTTTACGCAAACAGGCGAAAAATAGCAAGGAAGCCGCCGAAGAATTGGCTATCCTTGAAAAAATCCTAATTTGTCTTAATGACGGTATTTCGGCGCGAAAAGTGGATTTAAGCAAAGAGGAAGAAGAATTAATTAAAAATCTCGGTTTATTGAGTCGTAAACCGATTATTTATGCCGCTAATGTGAGCGAAGATGATCTGGCCACGGGTAATGATTGGGTAGAAAGTGTCCGTCAAATTGCCCAACAGGAACAGGCCAAAGTTGTGATCGTTTCTGCTCAAGTAGAATCGGAATTAGTGGAATTGTCGGAGGAAGAAAGAAAAGATTTTCTCGGTTCTTTAGGGGTAGAAGAAGGGGGATTAAAATCTTTAATTAAAGCTACCTACGAGTTATTAGGACTGCGTACCTATCTCACCACCGGACCCCAAGAAACCCGCGCATGGACGATTATTGCCGGTATGAAAGCACCCCAAGCAGCCGGAGTTATTCACTCGGATTTTGAACGGGGTTTTATTCGTGCGGAAACCGTGTCTTATCAGGATTTAGTTAATAGTGGCACGATGAGCGCTGCTAAAGAAAAAGGTTTAGTCAGAAGTGAAGGCAAGGAATACATTGTTCAAGAGGGTGATGTTTTACTATTCCGTTTTAATGTTTAGCTAAAATGAGTCAGGTGGGTGGCACTCACCTGATCAAAAGGTTGAATTTGGCGTTGTCAATAGCTGTAGGGCTAATTCATGAATTAGCCCTACAATAGGCTTTGTCAAACTGAAAGATGCTGCGAATTTTTGTCATAAACAATCTCTCAGCTTTTTTTACTCACTTTGGTTAACATTAAACTGAATTTTTTATCTCTTGACATCCTCTAATTTATATTCTATAATCAGGTGTAGTGGCAAGTTCTTGTTTAATCAAGATGGCGATGTTCTCTGTTCACTAAAAGACTGGTTTGGTAGGAATGCAGTCAAGGCTAAAAATAGTCTATCTATTCAACAACCCGCAAGGGGAAACGGTCAAATCAAGCGCAGTAAATGAAAGAGCAAGGATTGTTATTTTCCGAAGATAGCCTGTTACCTGAAAAACTCCCGCAAATTCAGGAATTACGACCTTCTAACAATCTTTCCGCAGTTTTTGAAGAGTGCCATAATTATATTTACGCCAACGAAGGAATGCTCAAAGACAAGATTTTTCACGAGATGGTTAAACTAATCATCATCAAACTTCATGATGAAAAATCTGCCAAGCAATCTGTAAATTTTGGCGTTACAGCAAGTGAATATAAAGCCATCGTAGCAAATAAGTACGATGAATTTATGTCGCGTCTCAGTCAATTATTTACCTCCATCAAGAATCATTATCGGGGATTTTTCACCGATGACACATTCAAGTTAAAACCTTTGACTCTTGCTTATATTGTAGGCAGGTTACAGTACATTAATTTAACTAAAACATCTGGCGATATAAAAGGGGAAGCCTTTCAGACTTTTGTAAATAGACACCAGCGTGGAGATAGGGGAGAATTTTTTACCCCTCACCCAATTGTCCGCCTTGCGGTTGAAATGATAGACCCCAAACCAAACGAAAAAATTATCGACCCTGCTTGCGGAAGTGGTGGTTTTTTAATTCAAGCAATAAACCATGTTCGACAAAATAATCCAGAGTTCAATATAGCAAGTTTTGTGCAAGAAAGTATTACAGGAATTGAATTTAATCCCGATGTCGCCCTTTCGGGAATGATTCGTTTAGTTTTTGAAGGTGGCACAGGTTCAGAAATTATCTGCACTAATGCGCTTATCGAAGATGAAAAATTAAATAATTCTTTTGATGTTATCTTGACCAATCCTCCTTTCGGAAATAAAGGCAAAGTAGAAGACCAGAAAATTCTTCAATCATATCTTCTCGCCAGGAAATGGCATAAATCAGCGTCCAATAGTTGGCAAGTTTCCCCAACCGTTTTAGCGGGTCAGTCGCCCGATATTTTATTTATTGAGAAATCTATAAAATTATTGCGGGCAGGTGGACGCATGGCGATTATTCTGCCCGATGGTCTATTACAAAATATCTCTAATGGACCGATTCGGCATTGGTTGCGCTCCCAAACAAAAATATTAGGTGTTGTTTCCATACCGCCGGAAGCCTTTGTACCCTACGGCACAGGAATCAAAACATCACTTTTAGTAGTTCAAAAATTACCAGCAAACCATGATTCTTGTTTTATGGCACAAATCAAAAAAATAGGCTATGACGTTAAAGGACAAACAATATATAAGCGCAACGAGTCGGGAGTTATAGCCCGAAAAAAATCAGGTTTGCCAATAGTTGACGATGATATAGATGATATTTCTCAATCTTTTAGGTCATTTATCAATGGGGAATTTGCACAAAACAGCGATTGTATTTATACAGTTAAGAATACCCTGCTCAATTCGAGACTGGATGCCGAACATTATTTACCCAATGACCAAAAATTATTAGAACATCTAAAATCTATTGGGGCGAAACCTTTAGGTGAAATTGCCGATATTTTGAGAGCTGCGGCTGATTTTCGTTTAGCTAGGGACAGTGAAATTAGATATATCGCTATTTCCGATGTTGATTATCGTACAATGCAAGTTGTTTCTCAACAAATAATCAAGGCACATGAGGCCCCATCTCGCGCAACTTATAGATTGTACAAAGGCGATATTATTACAGCAATTTCAGGAGCAAGCACGGGAAGTCCACGCCAAGCAACAGCCCTAATCACGGAAGATGAAGACGGAGCAATTTGCTCAAATGGATTTTCAGTATTAAGAAATATTCAGGGAGTCGAGCCTTTGTTTTTATTAGTATATATGCGAACAGACTTTTTTTTGCGTCAGATTAAAAGGTACATGACAGGTCATGCTATTCCTACTATTTTAGTAGATGATTTGTCTAAAGTTTTAGTGCCTATTCCACCCAAATCTAAACAGCAGAGAATCGCCAAAAGTATGGCTGAAATTCAAGCAATTAGAAAAGAAGCGTTAAAGGCAAGTGAGAATGTTGTTAACGAAATGAGTCTTCTACTTGGCCAATTTGAGTAAGGCAAAAAGCAGGTTAAGCTTAGAACAAGTCTTAATACTAAATCCGGTTATTAAACACTGATTATCTATTACCACTTTTGCCTGTCCTGATATGTAGCCTATACTCAACGGATTTAGTATCAGTCCCTAGTCGGGGAGAAGAATATAAAGAATTATTAAATTGTAGCTTTTGCTACAGTTGTGGGGGGGAGAATGTGTATTGTCTCTTCCGTCTGCCTTTGGCGTTGGGTTAGGCTGTTGCTTGACCAAGCTGCAAGGAAGACGATAGTTGCCTCTATTCACCCGTTTGCTCAATCAAGATGATTAAAAACCGATTAATTCCCACCCTAGCTTTAGCTGGCGCAACTTCTCTCGCTGCTATGCTCACTCCTGTGGCAGCAACGGCCGTTACTTTTACTGTTAACCGCAGTTGGAGTAATGGTAGTAATAACGCTTCTTTAGTGGGAACCGTAGATGTGCCAATAGGTAGCTATACTATCAACTCAACTGGTACTCCCAATCCCTTTACCAACGTTAACCTTACCTTGACAGTTAATGGTACTCCTTTTACTTTAGATACTGTCGTCATTCCTAGTGGCTCTATCAGCGGAACAGGGCAATTTTTGGTTAATGCCACATCTTCAACGTTAACTTTTAATACAAACGTTTCTGGTTTTAACGCGGCCAGAGTAAGGTTTCAGAACTCAGGAAATCCGTTCGGCAACAGGTGGTATGAAATCGGTACTTTCCTTGACTTCTTCACTTTTCAGCTTGTGAATTTTGAAGGTTCAATCGCTTCACCTGGTTTCACCGAGGTTGTAGCTTCAGTATCTTTACCCGTAACTTTTGGGACAGCACAAACAGCACAACAAGTACCTGAACCCGCCTCCCTCTTTGGTCTTGGAGTCCTCGGTACTCTCGGCGCAGCTTCAACCCTCAAACGCAAACTAAAGCCATCCAAATCAGCCGAAAAAGAAACCACAAAAGTAGGCTAAATTGCTCACCAAAAATACAATAAATGCCCCTTCAATTAGCCAGTTGAGGGGGGTTTATTTTTAGTCCATGTTTCTATTTAGGGTTTGCTGAATAAATGTGAAATATAGACGAGTTAAGGGTTTTAGTGTCCTGTTTTGCTCTCACAGGTGCAAGATTTTGAGAGAATCGTGGTTCAAAACCTTGCGTCTTCATCGGCCCGCGTCCTGTAGGGGCGAAGCATTCGGGCAATAACCTATCGGTGAAACCGTAGATTTTCTATCCGAATGCTTCGCCCGTACTTTTTCAGCAAGCCCTATTCATTGATTTTTTTGATCCAATGGCAACTTTTACATCAATAGAGTCAAATTCAATGAGTATGGTGATTTTGTGCTACAATAGAGTTCTGTTAAAAGTAAAAAGAACAATCAATTACCATGAATAGCAAGACAGAAATCACTATTCAAGTTCCTTTAGAAATTGCTAGATATTACGCTAAAATTAAACCCAATGACCGAGGGAACATAGAAAACAAATTAACTGAAACTATTCAATTAGAATTAGAAAAATATCGTCAAAAAGCAGCGGCGAGATTATCACCAATTATGGATCAAGCTAGTGATGAAGCAGAAGCTAACGGATTAACTCCAGATATTTTAGCCTCTATTTTAGAACAAGATGAGAGTTAATCACATTACTAAAAACGGATTAGCTGTAGGGCTAATTCCGGAATTAGCCCTACAATAGGCGTTGTTATTCTGATCTGACAACGCCGATAAATCAACAGAGATTCTCAATTCGCTCGGGAAATGTGCGTCGCCAGGGCCGCCGATTGTAGGATGGGGGTAGTGGTGACGGAATCCGTCGCTAGGGTAAAGAGAGGATTGGAGAGGATACCGGCCAGGGAAGTCGCCACTAGGGAGAGGACAATACCCACCTGTAGGGGACGCATCCCGGTAAGAGTCCAATTGATAACGGGGTAATTTTTCACCGCATCGGACATCTCTTGGGGTTCCTTGACCACCATCATTTTGACCACACGGATATAGTAGTAAATCGAGGCCACACTGGTGACTAAACCAACGAGGACGAGGGCATAAAGTCCCGCTTGCCAACCGGCCCAGAATAGATAAATCTTGCCAAAGAAGCCCGCTAGAGGCGGAATTCCCCCCAAAGAGAGCAGACAGATGCTTAAACAGAGGGTTAGCAGCGGATCTTTCTGGTAGAGTCCCGAATACTCAGCGATCTGATCGGTTCCGGTTCTCAGAGCAAAGAGAATCACACAGGCAAAAGCCCCTAGGTTCATGAACAGGTAAATTAACAGATAGAAAATCATGCTAGAGTAACCCGCGTCAGTACCGGCGGTTAAACCAATCATGACAAAACCCGCCTGACCGATCGAGGAATAGGCTAACATCCGTTTCATGCTAGTTTGGGCCAAGGCGACCACGTTGCCGAGGATCATACTCAAAATTGCTAGAGCGATAAAGATAAACCGCCATTGTTCGCTCACTAGACCGAAAACCGTCACTAATAGGCGAATTGCTAGGGCAAAACCGGCCGCTTTGGAACCCACCGAGAGGAAAGCCACCACGGGAGTGGGTGAACCTTCGTACACATCGGGAGTCCACTGGTGAAAGGGAACCGCCGAAATTTTGAAGGCGATACCAGCAATCACAAACACTAATGCGATCGCTAAGGCCAAGGACTGACCACCGTTAACATCGGTTAATTTTTGGGCAATGGCACTTAAACTGGTTTCACCTCCGGATAAACCGTAGAGAAGGGAAACACCATAGAGGAAAATCGCCGAACTAGAAGCTCCAATTAACAGGTATTTTAAAGCGGCCTCGTTCGATCGAGGATCCCGCTTCATGTAACCGGTCATTAGATAGGAGGAAATACTGAGCATTTCTAGGGAGATGAAGATCATCACCAATTCACTAGCGCCAGATAGGAACATTCCCCCGAGGGTCGCGGTGAGCATAATGGCTAAAAATTCCGCTAGGGAGGTTCCCGCTTGTTCCACATAACGGATAGACATCAGCACTGTGGAGGCGGTAGAAAGGGCAATAATCCCCCTAAAGACGATACTGAGATTATCGCCCTCAAAAGCCCCTAAAAAAGCCACCGGTTTCGGATTGTCCCAGGTAAAGTAAAGAGCAACCACAGCAGCGAGCAGACCAGCGATCGCAACGTAGGGCAGCCAACTTCTGGCACTCCGTCCCACGATTAAATCGCCGATTAAAATCACCATCAGGGTAATAATCAGGATTCCTTCGGGCCAGATAACGCCGGCGTTTAGCTGACTGGCAACAAGACTAGAAAAATCCATATTGATTGAGGTTAAAGGAATTTGAAGTTAAAAAAGGCTTAATACAAGCTTAGGGCATTTCATCAGTGATTCAGTTATCAGTTATCAGTTATCAGTTATCAGATGTGAGTTTTCAGTTCACCGATCGCAGCTATCGGGTCAAAATATCTAAAAACCCAGATAAATTTGACATAATCTTAGCTTTTATGGGTATTATAGTTATCTATTGTCTTTTTCCTCCTCCTGTCTCCGATTCTCGGAGTCTCGGATTCTTCTTACCTAACGGAGGATTTTTGATTTTTGCCGCCGAGCTAATTTCTGATGGTGACAAGTTGTCACCGAGATGTATCCACGTTAACAGGGAAAAAGTGAAACATCAGGAAATCATGACATAGACTAGCATCGTTAGTTGTCGTTGAAGGATTCTGGTAAAATCAGGCTAGGGAAACCCCCGAAAAATCAATTGTTTTTGAGCCATCCGCTTGATTTTGTTGTTGAAAAACTTTCTAGTTCGCTCAATCCTTTTCCTTTAGCGATCGCTTGAATGAGTAACGAAACCTATCTCAATCATCCCACTTTCGGTCTATTATACAGAGTGTGTCTATTAGAAGAACATCAGGAATTATTCACCACTCTTTATGCCCAACGTCTTTTTTTTCTGGTGACGGTGGGACCCAAAAAAGTCTCGTTCGATCCGATTAGTCGTTCCGATGCTCGTCTTTTGGTGGAAAACCGGCTGCGGAATTTGCGACGGCGCAGTAATATGCAAGAATTTAACAGTCTCAACCAAACTTATCAACAAACCTTTTCAGTCTAGTTCATGACGATCGCTAGTCGTATCGAGTCAATCCGTCTTACCCTACCCCCCTCCACGCGCCTGATTGCCGTCAGTAAACAGGTATCGAGCGATTATATCCGTCAAGCTTACCGGGCAGGAGTGAGAGATTTTGCTGAAAGTAAGCTACAGGAAGCAATCTCGAAGCAGCAAGAACTAAAAGACCTCCCAGATATTTATTGGCACTTTATCGGGCATCTACAGGCAAATAAAGCCCGCAAAGTCCTAGAATCTTTTGATTTAATCCATTCCCTCGATAGTTTAAAATTAGCCCAAAGACTCGATCGCCTAGCGGCGGAATTAGAGATTAATCCCCAAGTTTTGCTACAGGTGAAAGTTATCCCCGATCCCGACAAGTTCGGTTGGGACACGGACGAACTGATAGCAGATATTCCTGCTTTAGTCAACTGTCAACAGCTAAAAATTCAAGGTTTGATGACAATTCTGCCCCAGGGATTATCCGCCGGGGAAAAGTTAGCCGCCTTTGAAAAAACCAGCGATTTAGCCCAAATAATCGAGAATAGCTCTAGTTTATGCCTGCCTCATCTATCCATGGGGATGTCTAACGATTATCCTCTGGCTATCAAGGCTGGAGCCACTTTGATCCGGGTGGGAACCAGCATCTTTGGCGATCGTATTTACTGAACCATCTCCGTAAATTTACAGAAAAAACTCCTAGGAATTTTAATAATCGGTGACAATATATCTTAAGATTACAGCGTCTGGTCTAGAAACCGGTGGTTAGAAATGAGGAATTGACTTTTTCCCAATCCCTGAAAACTATCCCCTGATAACTGATAACTGAAAAGAGGGAACTAACCGCTGCCTCCAGACGACTAGAATGACGAACCCTGAACAAAATAGTTCTCCTGTACCAAGTGAGAACAAAAGTTGTTAAAGGCCACTAAAATAACCCCGACTCTAGCCAAGACCACCTAAAAAATCTTTTGAAGGACACTTAGACTGTGAACAACATTTTTACCAAACTCAAAGATTTTGTCGGCATCTCCGAACAACCAGAAGACGAAGACGAAACCGACTACGAAGAAATGAACTGGGAAAAGTCTTCCCCCCAAGATAGGGATCAAAACGAAGAAGAAGATCCCCTCAATCGTCGTCAACGCGAACCTTTAAATCTCAGTACAGCCACATCTATGGGACTCAACAGAAGCAACGTGATCGGTATGCCAGGTATTAACAACAATAATGCAGAAGTAGTCGTGATCGAGCCCCATTCCTTCGAGGAAATGCCCCAAGTTATCCAAACCCTGAGAGAACGCAAATCGGTGGTGTTAAACCTCAACGTCATGGATCCCGAAGAAGCACAAAGAGCCGTGGATTTTGTCGCCGGTGGCACTTACGCGATTGATGGTCATCAAGAACGCATCGGTGAGAGTATTTTCCTATTTACCCCCAGCTGCGTTAAAGTTAGCACCCTTTCCGGAACTATTCACGATATCACCGACAACCCGAAAATGGCTCGTCCCGTTTCCCCCGCAGCTGCTTGGGGAGCCGAAAGCAGTCGATTAGCTCAATGAATCCTCCCATAGTCCTCTCGTTAAGTTTGTCGAAGCTAAAAATCGATCGATTCTCGAGAGGATGCGTTTTTTTGGGGGTAAGACCTCTAAATCTGCCTTTTTTTCTGTTTACTTTTTACTTTAAATAATACTGTGTCTATTCGTTTAGGAATTATTGGCGGTGGAGTGATGGCCGAGGCCATTCTCAGCCGTTTATTAAAAAAAAATATTTATAGTCCCGAAACGGTGTTAGTCAGTGAACCCCAATCCCAACGGCGCAACTTTTGGGTTAATACCTACGGAGTACAAGTCAGTGAGGATAACCGGGAAGCCGCTAGAGCAACTGAGGTGTTAATCTTAGCGATAAAACCGCAAATTTTAGAGCAAGTAGTGAATAGTTTGCTGGGAATACCCGAAAAACCCTTGATTATCTCGATTTTAGCAGGAGTTACCCTCAATCGCTTAGAAATGGGCTTTCCCGATCGCCCTGTGATCCGGACGATGCCCAATACCCCCGCCACGGTGGGACAAGGGGTTACAGCGATCGCACCCGGTCGTCATGCGGAACCGGAACATCTGGCCGTAGCCAGAGATATTTTTGCTGCGGTCGGTTCGGTGGTGGAAGTTCCCGAAGCTTTGATGGACGCGGTAACGGGATTATCGGGATCGGGCCCGGCATTTGTGGCCTTGATGGTGGAAGCTTTAAGCGATGGTGGTGTGGCGGCCGGATTACCGCGAGCGATCGCATCTCAATTGGCCCTAGAAACAGTTTTGGGGACGGCAACCCTATTAAAAGAATCGGCCATACATCCGGGTGAATTAAAGGATCGCGTCACTAGCCCCGGGGGAACGACGATTGCCGGGGTGAGACAATTAGAAAAAGGCTCTTTTCGATCGACTATTATCGAGGCAGTGGTGGCGGCCTATCATAGATCTAAAGATTTAGGGCGTAGTTCTGAAAAGTAATCTTTGTATCTTTTTTAATCCATAATTAGGTAGGCGTTAAAAATTATCAGACACCCCCCTTATCAAGGGGGGACTAAGGGGGGATCGAACCTAAAATCCATTTTTAATTTAATTATAACCATCTACTTAACTGATGTCTCGATTTGTGATAAGATACGCAGCAATTCTTGTCCAGAAAAAGTGTATGAATAGGAAATCCGATCGTTTTGATTTAATGGCATTAATTGCCATTGCAGTTTTTTTCCTGGGAATTGTTTTCTGGAAAGTCCCGCTTCATTATCCCTATATCCTTAATTTTGATGAAGCGGTGGCCATGGTACTTGCCTACGTCACTAAACAAGGTTATCATCTCTACGAACAAGTTTGGCACGATCATTTATCGGGTTTATCTCTTTTACTAAATGGTTGGTTAAGCGTGACAGGATTTACTATCCATGCGGCGCGCATTATGGTGCTTTCTTTGTCCACAATTATGTTAGGAATTTTTTATCTAATTCTGAGAGTTAATTGCGGAATATTAGCCTCTTGTTTATCGGTATTCATTCTCTCAACCTGTCTAGTTTATATTACCCTGTCAACGACAATGTTGCGGGAATTACCCTCACTTTTTTTTACAATTTTAAGTATTTGTATCATCTTTAAAGCCCTTCAATCCACGGGTAAGCTTAAGTATGGGCTGTATTTACTCAGTGCCATTGCTTTCGTTTTTTCCCTGCAAATTAAACTTTCAGGCATTACTATTATCCCAACTGTAGCTTTAATTATTTTTCTTAATCAACAGAATAGTTTTATTAAAAGAATCATTGATATTGTTATTTGGTCAGTCGCTGTCGTTTTAGTCTTTGTCTTGGGTTCCCTGACTATTTTTCCTTTTTCCTACGAAAATATTATTAAATCTCATGTCAGTGTTGCCGCTAGTTTCGGTGAAGAAAATCTCACCTTATGGACTCTCTTGCAAAGCGCCCTACAACACGAACCAATTTATCTGATCGTCACAGCGATCGCTATTATAGCGATGGTTTTTACTCGCAATATAATACCACTTTTACCGCCCTTGATCTGGTTGGGTTCTAATCTGTTCAGATTTGCCACAGTCGCCCCAATTTGGCCCTATTATTATATCCATTTAATTATTCCCGCCGTTTGGATAATTGCCTTATTTGTCGAACAGTTAAAAATTAGTGATAGTCTCGGGGAATTTAGGCAAAATCGCAAAATAACCCAGGAATTAGTTCTCAAAATGCTGATTTTTATCCCCCTGTCTGGTCAATTTATCTTTAATACCTTAAGAATAATCACCAATCGTGATCCCTCAATTAATGCCTATGTTCAATTTAATAAAAGGTATAAACCTCTTTTAGCAGAAGCTGTGTTTGAAAAATTTAAAAACTCCGATAAACTTCTGTTAACCGATAATCCTCACTACATATATAAATATTTTTTGAACACACCCCCAGAAACTGCTGTCATAACCAGAAAGAGATTTATCAATCAGAATCTTGATGGGAATTTTATCCTAGAAGTTATCGAAAAAAGACAGCCCGATTTGGTTTTTCTCTATCGATTTGAAAAGGAATTTCTGCAATCACCAAAACTCAAGGATTATTTAGAGACAAATTATATCCAGTTTCCCGACAAGCAAGAAAAAGGAACTCTCTTTATCAGTCCGAAAACTTGGCAAGAATATCAAAGTAAGGATAATTAGAAATTGTGGACGGGGACTATTAACGTTTTTTCTTTTTTACCGGTTTTTGAGCCACTTTTCGAGAACGTTTATAGGCCGATCCGATCCAATCACTACAACTATGACTCATCGCTCCTAATTCTAAACCCAGGAAAATAGCGATCGCTACCCGGGGATACTGTTGCCATAATGCGAGCGCTTGCTGCGGCCACAGTCGCCAATCCCAGTCTATACCCCAGAAACTTTGCAGGATCGGAATGATGACGATCGCCGCTAGTAAAAGAAAACTACCCAGATAAAATAACCGAAAAATTGTGCCGATCAATAAACCGTGGGATAACCAACCGCGATGACGGATCATAGAACGATAGGGTAGCCACAACCAGCGCAGATAACCCCAACGTTTGTATTGTACCGAGTGGATGTCAAGATCCGGTCCAAACAGAAATCCGCTAAACAAATAACTGGCCAACAGTAACAGGGTTAATTTACCACTGCCACTGACCAAAAAACTCGCCCCCGCAATCGGTGGCAGCAGAATTAGGGTAATGCGATCGTGAGTTCGACCAGAGGGCATCGGAAAAAAATTAACTCGCTCAAAAAAATAATATACTTTTTTGAAAATATATGTTATACTGAGAAAGTACGAAATTGAGTCGGGCGTTTAGCTCAGTGGTAGAGCGCCTGCCTTACAAGCAGGATGCCGTAAGTTCGACCCTTACAACGCCCATTTTATTCGATCCTTGCCTAGTCAAGCTCTCACTCCCGATCGCTGGGTTAGATTAAAACTATTGAGGGGAATTGCTACTGGAAGGCAAAATTGCGACTATTTGCTAGTAAGCTAGTCAGTAGGTACTAGGATTAATTCGTCGCGGCACACCGGTTATATGGCCAATTGGAAATGTATTAAAAATTGTGGAGCTTGTTGTCAACTAAATCCCGATGAGCGTCCTGACTTAGAAGAATATCTGACTCCCGCACAATTAAGTCAATATCTCAGCATGGTGGGGGAAGAAGGTTGGTGTATAAACTTCGATCGCCAAACCCGTCTCTGTACCATTTATGACCAGAGACCAGAATTTTGTCGTGTTCAACCCGATATTTTTGCCAAAATGTATCAAATTGAACCGGGAGAATTTGAGCAATTTGCGATCGATTGCTGTCATGAACACATTGAGGATCTTTATGGGGAAGATAGCCTAGAAATGAATAGCTATCGTCAGCAAGTAGGCTAAGATTTATCCCTATCCCAGAAATAACTCAGATGGGGAAGAAAATAAGTGGTCTGGTTATTGTCCCGATCCTCTCCATCGCTAAACCAGTGACCCACTTTCCGCACTTCTTAACATTCAATTAATGATTTTAATCAAATATTGCTTACAACCCTTTGCCAGTAAGGATTATAGCTACAATCATCGATTTCTGTCAATGTAAAGGATTGTAAACTTTTTTTATCATAAAAAATCAATTATTGAAAATGTTCTTAATAAGACCTCTTGTAAAAATCAAAAATTGTTGTTAGGGTTGGGAGTCAGTAGCCAGTAGTCAGGAGTCAGGAGAATTAAGAATGAATAATAATCAGTTAAATGGTCTATTTACAGACTTTATGCCATTTAATCCTTATTTTTGCCGTTTTTGAACCCTGAAAAATTAATTATGCAAGAGGTCTATAGTAGTTTCTACAATGAAGGTTTTTCGTTAAAACATCTTGGGGAATGTAAAAATATATAAAAGTATATGAAGATGTGGGGAATGTCGGCAAAAATTACGGAATCGATTGTTTCCCTGTTGAGGAGAAGTCTATAGGAAACTCAAAACCTCTAGTAGAGGTGCAGAGTTTGAGTTCAGGACAGGGAAAAACTATCATGGAAAAACTAGAAAAACAGCGCCGCAGACGCGGGGTTGTCCTTACCCCCACGGGACTAGAAAAATTACTTACTGCCAAACAAGAAGCGGAGTATCGGGATAATCGCGGTCATCGTTTCACCCTAGAAGTCCTCAGCGAGAAAACTCTTTTAGGGGTAGATACTCTGATGAAGGTATTTGCTTGTGAATCGGGAGTGGATAAACAAACCCTGAAACATTGTTTTCAAGCCTTTAATTTAACTTTAGAAAATAGCGATTATTATCGTCCTAACTTACCAGAAACTGATACTATTAATCCTCAACTATTGCCTGAGTTACCAGAGGGACAAGTCCCCCTCAATTCCCCCTTTTATATTCACAGAAACAATCTAGAACAGACTTGTTATCAACAGATATTGCGCGGGGGTAGTCTTATCCGGATTAACGCGGCCAGAAAAATGGGAAAAACTTCCCTGATGACTAGAATTATTAATTATGCACAACAACAGCAATACCATACACTTTATTTCAGTTTTCGGTTAGCAGAAAGCTCAATTTTTCAAGATTTAAATCACTGGCTGCGTTGGCTTTGCGTTAGTATTAGTCGCCAGTTAGATTTAGAAAATCATCTCCCACAGGATTGGGATGATTTCTTGGGGGGTAAAATTAACTGTAAAATCTATCTAGAAAAGCATATTCTCTCCCATCTCGATCACCCTTTAGTGATTGCCTTTGATGATCTTGAATATCTTTTATCCTATCCACAGCTAGGGGAAGAATTTTTTAGTATTCTGCACCTCTGGCACGAGGAAGGCAAAAACAAACCCCTCTGGCAAAAATTACGTTTAATTGTTGCCTATTCCCCTGCACAGGAGCTTGATAAAAACTCAGATACCTATCAATCTCCTTTTAGTCTTGGTTTACCGATCGAATTGCCTAATTTTACCAGCACACAAGTACGAGAATTAAGCCAAAGACAGGGATTAGATCAGAATTTTAACTCCGAAAAATTACGAATATTTCTAGGAGGTAATCCCTATTTAATTCGTCTTGCTTGCTATCATATTGCTCGGGGTGATTGTACCCTAGAAACCATTCTAGCTACTTCTATTGACGAGGAAAATAATATTTTTGCAGATCATCTTAAACGTTTACTTTCGCATCTGCAATACTTAAAGGGCAATTTAGCGGCTATCTTTGCTAAGGTGGTGATGGCAGAAAAAGACATAGAAATTGATTTAATTGCCGCTTTTCACCTAGAAAGTCTCGGACTGATTCACCGACAAGGTAAGTTTTGCCGAGTCAGTTGTCCTCTCTACCGTCAATATTTTAGCGAATATTTCCGGCAACGTTCTGTTTTTTTGCCGCAAAAAACTTCTCCCCTCGCCCAAAAAATTACGCTTGCTCACTTTGATACTTCCGAAAAAAGTCGCTATGCCATGTAATTTATAGTCCGTTAGGCGCTCGACTAACACAGCCTACGATTGTTAAAGTTATCACCATCAACATCCTCAACGAAAATCAACAATGTCATTATGGTGGGATAGGCTTGTAGTTCCTGTGTTTTACGAATAAAACTTTTCGTACTCATCTTGACATCCTCGCCGCCGTAAAACGGACGGCGATTCCCAAACCTCACGATTTGGGTTTCTGCTTCTTTCCCGAAGGATTTTTCGCACCTGCCTTAACAGATTTACTCTGTTCTGGTCTTATGGTCGCTCGACAGACTGACACCGCAAGCCCTGCGGCCAAAATATTTTTACTGGCGTTAATATCTCGGTCATGGTGAGTCCCACAGTCTGGACAATCCCACTCTCGAACATTTAACGGCATTTTCTCAGCAATATACCCGCAATTACTACACCGCTTAGAACTAGGAAACCATCTATCTATTTCGATGTAATTTCTCCCATACCAACGGCATTTATAGGCTAATTGTCGGGTGATTTCACCCCAGCTAACGTCAGATATTGCCTGAGATAATTTCGGGTTTTTGACCAGATTCTTGACGGCTAAATTCTCAACCACAATCGTTTGGTTTTCACGAACTAATTGAGTGGTTAGCTTGTGTAAATGGTCTTTTCTGCTATCGGTGATTTGAGCGTGAATCTTGGCTACTTTGATTCTTGCTTTTTCCCGATTTTTTGACCCTTTCTGTTTTCTAGAAAGGCTTTTTTGGGCATTTCGCAGTCTCCGATAATGCTTTTTAAAATGCTTGGGATTAGACACTTTATCGCCATCGCTGGTAATCACAAGGCTACTAATTCC
>NZ_JAPZRB010000323.1:0-6891 GCF_027531105.1 Microcystis sp. LE18-22.4A | reverse complement strand
TCAACGATTGGGACAAATAGCTGTTAGCAAGATTCAGTTAATTCGTCGTTCTAACGGTTTAATTGTTTCTCACTAACTTGTATAAAGCCGCCCTCCGCTATCGCTAAAGGGCGGGGTTTCAGACCCATTTTTTCGATGAACCAATGGAACTGGGACAAGTAGTTAAAGATTTTTTACCGCCTCCAGACCAGTTAGTTCCTAAAGGTAAAATCAAAACTAATCAAGTAACATTAGAATTAACAGAAGAAAGTGTAAGCTTCTTTAAATCTCAAGCAGATCGAAAACAAATTCCTTAGGAAAAAATAATCGAATTACTGGTTGAACAATATGCTCATGAATGTATATCTGATGGTTAAACGCCTCATAAGAGCATTGTCTAACCGACATTATAGCTGACTTGAAAAAGGTGCGTTACACGCGCGTTTTCGCACCCTACAAGATCGGCATCGTACTTAAACTCACAGCTTTAATCAATGTGCAGGGTACGTTCCCAAAAATTGATCGGTGGAGCAGCAGGAGCCACATTAGGGAACGCACCCTAGGGCGATGGCGTGCTGCTACGCAGTGCCTTCGGCATCGCACTAAAATTGCTCCAGCAGCATATCGTACTCTGCATGGGAACCAACCCAGAACCAAATCACCGTATCATCCTCTAATTGGGGTCTGCTGAATAAATCTAAAAACCTTGTTGGATAAGACTTTTAGACTTTTTTTTCCTCAAAAAGTGCCAGCCGTTGCGGGGATCGGGGGGAAAATTCAGGTACTTTTTCCCTGAAAATTAGGTAATTGACTACCTCAAAATCGGTAAAACCCCACACCCCACCTGCCCCCCCGATGTCGGGGGGGTTGGGGGGGCCACACCCTGCCCCCAGGAAAAGCTTTTTCAGCAAACCCTAATTGACCGACAGCACGATAATCCCTATTGATGCGTGCAGAATAGATGGGCAGCTTTGGATGGACTTTCTTGAATCGCAAGCTGGGATAGCTTGGGTCTTCTTTGAATTGCCGATACGCTTTACGGGTCTGCTCTTGAATCGGTTTTGGAAGATCTGCAAACATCTCCCGAAAACGAGCAGTGGTACAAGACTTCACAACGTTTCTGGGTCTAATTCTTGAGTCTTGCCCAATCGATGTTCTGCCATTGCTTCGGCTGCTAGTTTAGCCAGCAAGTTTGGTGAGCGGGCAAAGGAGTCATCCCATCGCTGCTCTTCTTCGAGTTCTGCCAAAATTAGGGTTGCGATTGCGTCCTGTTGAGCGGTTGACAAGGTTTTTAATTGGGCGATCGCCTGCTCAAGTCGTTCAGTCATATACAACATCTAACGTATAGGGCTTAATATATTCTAGCTTTCACGTTGCTACAGCGATGGCGTACTGCTACCCAGTGCCTTCAGCATCGCACTCTACTTCAACGCTTCGATCGTAACTAAACCACCCTCAATTGCCTGAATTCGCAAATCGTATCCTCGTAATAGCTGCATCCCAATCAACGGAACCGTCTCTGATTCGTTGATGTAAATCTCACGATATTGCCCGTCCCAGATCACAAGCCCGATGTAAACTTCAAACGTGCAGAAAGTCCCATCGCCTAACGTCGCAAGATCTCGACCCTCCCAAATAAACCCTAACCTAGCAATTATGTCAGACGGCAAGGTGAGAAAACCCGAAAATCCTGTATCAATTACAGCATCTACTATCTGCGTTGTTTCATTGTTTCTGACTGCGATCGCTAACGTCGCCTCACACCGTTGATTTACACGACCTTGCATCATGGCTTTGTTCTCAGGCTCCTTGCGCCAAAGTGATCAACGGCTGAATGCCCAATGCGAACAAACCATGTCTGAGTATCAGGCACTCGTGCAGAAAGTTGCTTCGCTGCGCTTACCAAATCATCCGCTACTTCAAAAGCCCCTGTTTCAATGTCGATCGCCACAATTCTCCCCTGATTTCCCTCCTCGACTTGGGGACGTACCTGAGATTGATAAATCTCATTGCCACGTCGAGCAAATTCTTCTTTACTGTAGCGGGGTTGTCGAACTGTCATTGAAGCGACCCTGTGGCGACTTTTGCCCCTCTATTTTAACCAAACATTGGGAATCTTCGCTAACATTCCTCAACTGGTCCGACCAGAGCGGCATCGCACCTAAACTCACAGCTTCAATCAATGTGCATGGTGCGTTCCCCAAAAATCGATCGGTGGAGCAGTAAGACCCCCATTAGGGAACGCACCCTACGGCTAACTACGGCCAAGATTCATCAACTTTCTCCATGAGATCAAGGCAATTACAATGATCGTCAAAAGCAAAAGAAAGGTTATCGTTCCAATTGATTGAGAAATCCAATTTTTGTAAACTAGCACTCCCACCAAGACGATTTCTAAACTTGTAGAGATCGCCAAGCCAAGTACCAAAAATTGAGAACGCAATAGGAATCCCAATCCGGACATTCCCAGATTGTTAAACATGGAATCCCAATAAAATATAACACCAATAGCATTTGGGAAACAAATACAGATAACTATTACCAGAAGTACGCCAATTGTGAATATTACATTTCTGAGCAACATACTAATTGCACTCTCTTTTGTGATTAGACCTGCTTTTGAAATTTGGTAGAGTCTGTCAGCCTAACTACATATTATAGGTCAACTTTCTGTATAACACTCTCCAGAGTAACGATATGGGTCAACTTTCGGCATATTACCTCATTTTAGTACAATCGCAAGAAACTTTCCCTATATCACGCCCAAAAGCCTGTTAGCCAGATTAGGGATCACAGAAGCCTTCTAGAGTTCTAGCAAAGATTCTTAGATCTGACTGCACTTTGTCACAAAATTTTACTATTATTTTGACACTCTTAATAGTTGGAGAGGAAACATTGATCGCCAAGTCTGGTCAATTTTTGTCCAACGCATTTCAGGAAATGACCTGAATAAGTAGCTAGACATAATAGACCTCTTGTAAAAATCAAAAATTGTTGTTAGGGTGAGGAGTCAGTAGCCAGTAGTCAGTAGTCAGGAGAATTAAGAATGAATAATAATTAATTAAATGGTCTATTTACAGATTTTATGCCATTTAATCCTTATTCTTATCGTTTTTAAACCTTCAAAAATTAATTATACAAGAGGTTTAATTAATTACACATATCTAACCACATCTTGCCTCTCCTAACCAAGAAATTAATTTTGCACCACTACTTATTACTTAATTACTGTTTATTTTGTAATTTTATCACTAATTCTTGGAAAGGTTGCCAATCGTCTTTATAGGTAATTGCCTCCCAAACCGATTCGATTAGCGGTCTAAGTAAAGCGGTTTTAGGATTATAATGCGTTAAGGTGTCGTCAATTTGAGCCAAAGAATCTGGGGGTAATTGATTTAAGACCAAACTATATAACTCTCGCCAACGTTGCCAATCAGCTTTGGGTAAATCCATATTTTCAATAATTAGAGAACTATTTTCTCGCCAACCGTAATTAAATTGTTCACTTAATTGATAGAAAAAGTCATGATAACCGAGGCCAGTTTCTTCGAGAACTTCCACGGTTTTGCTGACCAGTAAAGCAGATTCGGGAGTAAAAATATCCTCAAAACCTAACTTTTTGAGCATCATTTTTTGATAATAAAAATTGTACTGCTGGTCATAGTTAGCCAAAGCCAGATCTAACTCTAACAAGGAGACGACCATGGCCAGGGGAGATTGCAGTAACTCTAGATTTAAGCGACAGATAAAAGGCTGATTACCATAACTATAACGGCCACCGTAGTCGAAATAGGCCGCCGTAAATTGGGGGTTATAGGAAGGAATAAAAGCGTAGGGACCATAATCGAAACTTTCCCCGGTAATTGACATATTATCGGTATTGAGAACCCCATGACAAAAACCGGCGGCCATCCATTGGGCTGCTAATTTAGCGGTTCTTTCAATCAAAGCGGCGTAAAATTTTAAATAGCGATCGCTATCTTGGGGATCGATTTCAGGATAATAATAAATAATCACATGATCGAGGAGTCTTTTAATTAAATCGCTACGTTTAATATGAAATAAACGCTCAAAAGTCCCAAAACGAATATGAGAATTACTAACTCGAATCATCACCGAAGATCGCGTCGGGGAAGGTTCATCGCCACGCCAGAGAGATTCCCCCGTTTCCACCAAACTCAAACAGCGAGAGGTATTCACCCCTAAACTGCGTAAAGCTTCCCCGGCTAAGACTTCTCTGACTCCACCCTTGAGAGTTAACCTACCGTCGGCATGACGGGAATAGGGAGTCCGTCCCGATCCTTTCGTACCAAAATCGTATAATTTGCCATCAATACCCCTAACTTGACCGTAGAGAAAACCGCGACCATCTCCCAAGAAAGGATTATACTCGCCAAATTGATAACCGTGGTAACGCAGGGCCAAAAAGGGGGTCAGGGATTGAAATTTGCCAAAAGCCTCGATAAAATGCTCATCTAAGGTTAATTCTGGCTGAATTCCCACCAAAGGTAATAAAGCATCATTGCGAAAACGAAGGATATGACTGGGAAAATCCGCAGCCGCGACTTGATCGTAGTATTGGTCCCCCAAGTCCTGCATGGCGCTTTCGTAAGGGAGACTGAGAAAGGGATTGGTGAGATGGTCTGTCATAGTGGTGGTGTCGATCGAGCGTTGAGGCGATAAAGTGGTAAAGATAGCCAAAAAATTTTCCTACTGAGACTATCAAACAGCGATGCCCGATTCTATTATGTATCAAGGGGACTATTTTCTTGTCCTCGAGGCCGATCAACCTGAACAATTCCAGACTCCCGACCAGTTGCGGGATAAGTTAAAAGATTTAATCACCGCAAAACCGGAGATTTGTCCCCGACAATTGGCGAAATTCTCTAGTTTTGAGGAAAAATCTCTCTATCTGCGCGATAATTACTGCGAGTTGGACCTGGGTGAGGAGGGTTATTTACAATGGTATCTAGTGCGTTTGGAAAAATAAGGAAACCCGCTTTTTAACTTTTTACTTTCTAACTTGATCATTATGGGAGAAATAGAAGATTTACTGGCACAAATGAAGGCAGAATACCAGAAACGGGATCAGGAAAAACCGATGCCGTCCCCTTCTTCTCGCCAAGAAAAAGATCGTTCCCTGGCTGAATTTAAGGTTAATTATACCAGCGATTCTGCTACCGATGCGCTTTTAAAAGCTTTAGCCTTAGAAAACCAAGAAAGGCAACAACAGGAGGCAGCGGAAAAAGAAAAAGCGGCGGCATTAAAACAGCAGCGCAAGCGAGAAGCTTTAACTAGAAAGGCGAAGCAATGGTTAGATAAATTGGATGCTAAATCGGAGGAAGGACGCTGGTTTGAGGAGTTTTCCTATGGCTACGATTCTCCTTTAGAAGCGGCGATTGCCTATCTAGAAGCTTTGGGAGAAGTGGACATTTCTAAATGATCAGGTCTAATTTAAAGTTGTGGGTAAATTTGCTTGGTCAAAAACTCGATTATGCCACCAAATATTATCACCGGCTAGAATATTTGTGCCGTAACGAGGGACGATGCCATAAACAGTGCCGGGGTCATAATCCAAAGCTTGACTGATGAGATTGTAGAGACGTTGTAGATCAAAACCCCGGGGGTCACAATGGGGATATTTTCCTTGATTAATCAGAAAACTATCTACGGCAAAATGGCTGACAATTTGCGGTAATTGTCCCGTTTGTAAGGCTGCGAGGAGATAATATTTCGCCGTTTGTTGGTATTGAAAATCGCTGTAACCGGGGAGGGGTTGCAAGCGTCCTTTGGTCAAACAGTGGGATCCCGGCGCTTGTACCAGTTCAATGTTAACGCTGGAGATAACCCGACGATTTCTTTCGGCAAAAACTGGTCGCAAGCGATCGCAATTAGGGTGAGATAGCTGCTGACAAATCGCTTCTGTTGCCCATAATGCGGTGCTTTTTGCCCCATCAAAGTAATTTGTGGGATATTCTTTGACTAAACGCCTAAAGACGGCTTCTGAAGGCGTATTTAACCAAATTCTTGCTCTTTTTTCTAACTCAGGAGCCGATCGCGTACTCAAAGGAACACCCTCTAAAGCAAGTGCAAAACCCTTGACGCGGATAGTTTCTGGGGTAAGTTGCCACAGTTGACGCACTAATTGATCTCTGGTGTCTGCGGGCAGCATTTCGGCCGCTTGTTCATAAAAAGTGGCCGTGGGACGGTGACGTTCAAAAAAAGGCCGGGCGATCGAGTCTAAAATGTCTCTATCCCTGGAATTCTGTTTGCGGGGGATGTAAACATTGGGACCCAATTTCATCGGACCGCGAGCATATTTTTTCTGCTCTTCGATGTTACCCGCAGTCATACTCCAAGCTGTGTCGTGGAGAATAAACAAAGGGGTGCGATCGAGGGTTAATTCGGTTTCTGGCGGGGTAATTTGCAAAAATTCGGCGATTTTCTGCTTTTCTAACTCATCTAGGCTCTTACCGGCTAAATTCTCCCCCACAGTGGAGGGATTAAAAATATTTATGGTGGCAGTGGAAAGACTAGAGGTATTCAGTTTTAAAATCAGTAGGGACAAGACCAAGCTAATCACCAAAGAAGTCACTCCCCATCGCCATTGTTCCGGGGGAAAGATAGAATATCTAGGGAGAGAAAATTGTCTTGATTTTTGCCGTCTTTGTCGATTCATCGGACTCTTTTAACTCTTTCCACCCATTGTATTCACTTTCTCGAAAAAGGGAATTAATACTAAATCCGTTGAGTATATGCTACCTATCAGGATAGTGGGACTTAGGCGTTTTCGGTCAGCAAAAAAGGCTCAAACCATTACGGGACAAAGGGTTAACCTCGATTGATGATTTTCCTTGATCTATCTGGGTTTCAGCGATTTTGGGCTTCTCGAAGTAAATCCCAAGCGGGGAT
>NZ_JAPZRB010000319.1:0-7694 GCF_027531105.1 Microcystis sp. LE18-22.4A | reverse complement strand
TCTAAAAACCTTGTTGGGTAAGACTTTTAGACTTTTTGTCAATCAAAAAGTACCAGGCATGGGAGTGATCAGGGGGAAAATTGAGGTACTTTTTCCCTGAAAATTAGGTAGTTGACCACCTGAAAATCGGTAAAACCCTACACCCCACACCCTACCCCCAGGAAAAACTTTTTCAGCAGACCCTAATTATGACACAAACTAGCGAAACCGTTACCTATTCTCTCGAATCTGTCCTGACAAGGATCGAGAGTAAAATCGACAATCTCCAAAGAGATGTTAATCAGAAAATTGACTCTCTCCAAAGAGATATGGATCAAAAATTTGACAATCTCCAAAGAGATATGGATCAAAAATTTGACAGTCTCCAAAGAGATGTGGATCAGAAAATCGACAGTCTCCAAAAAGATGTTAATCAAAAATTTGACAGTCTCCAAAAAGATGTTAATCAAAAATTTGACAGTCTCCAAAAAGATGTTAATGATTTAAAGGTGGAAGTCACAGAAATCAAAGGAGATATTAAAACTCTTGATCAGAAAGTCGAAACAATGGATAAACGACTGGAAAAAGTCGAAGATAGTTATGCAATCCTAGTTAAAGATATTGCGGACTTGAAAGGGTTTAAATCTCTGATTATCCCCATGGTTGTAGCTTTTTTAAGTGCCGTGGTCACTTTGGGATTGCGCGGCTTTTTTCTTGGCAATAAACCTTGATTTTTTATGTCAAGAAAGTAGTTTTTTCAAGAGGTTTTTAATGATGACACAAACTAGCGAAACCGTTACCTATTCTCTCGAATCTGTCCTGACAAGGATCGAGAGTAAAATCGACACCCTCCAAAGAGATGTTAATCAGAAAATCGACAATCTCCAAAGAGATATGGATCACAAATTTGACAGTCTCCAAAAAGATGTTAATCAAAAATTTGACAGTCTCCAAAAAGATGTTAATGATTTAAAGGTGGAAGTCACAGAAATCAAAGGAGATATTAAAACTCTTGATCAGAAAGTCGAAGCGATGGATAAACGACTGGAAAAAGTCGAGGATAGTTATGCAATCCTAGTTAAAGATATTGCTGACTTGAAAGGGTTTAAATCCCTGATTATCCCCATGATTGTAGCTTTTTTAAGTGCCGTGGTAACTTTGGGATTGCGCGGCTTTTTTCTTGGCAATAAACCTTAAATATATCAGGGGATATTTTAATCATCAAGTTTATTTTGTACTCTACCAATAAAATCCATGAGTTTTTGTATTAATCCTCATTGTCCTAAACCGAAAAGTATCACGGAGAGTCGTTACTGTCAATCCTGTGGTTCCGACTTGCTTTTAAATGGTAAATATCGAGTCACAAATTTATTGAGTGCCAAAGGTGGATTTGGTAATACCTATGAAGTGATAGATGAACATAAAATACCCAAAGTATTAAAAGTTCTTACCTACGATTCCAGCAAAGCTATTGATTTATTTCAACAGGAAGCCAATCTTTTAAAACAATTAAATCACCCCGGTATTCCCAAAGGAGAAAACTATTTTATTTATCATCCCCGGGAGAGTCAAACTGCTTTACACTGTTTAGTCATGGAGAAAATTGCTGGTATTGACTTAGAAGAATATCAAAAACAAAGAGGATTTAAACCGATTGATTATAATCTCGCTTGTGATTGGTTAACTCAGTTAGCTAATATTCTCTACGAAGTTCATAAACATAAATTCTATCATCGCGACATCAAACCCTCTAATATTATCTTAAAACCCGATGGTCAATTAGTTTTAATTGATTTTGGAGCGGCGCGACAAGTGACTAAAACCGTCCTAGCAGGAGGTAAAAATACAGGAATTTATACCCCTGGATATGCTCCTCCCGAACAATCTCGCGGTCACTCTGTCCCCCAGTCAGACTTTTATGCTTTGGGCAAAACTTTCGTCTTTTTGTTAACCGGTAAAGAACCCAGTGACCCGAAAATTTATAATATTAATACCAATGAATTTAACTGGCGTAAATATGCCCCAAATATCCCTTCTCGATTAGCAGATTTTATCGATAATTTAATGGCAGAAAAACCTATTGATCGACCTAAAGACACCAAAACTTTGCTAAAAATTATTACTGATATTAAAGCCAATCCCCATCAAACTAAAAAAACTAAAAAAACTAAAAAAACTAAAAATTCTTCTCTTGAAAAACCTAAAATTATTCCTATTCCCAATCCTGCACTTATTTCTTTACTCGCTGCAATTTCTCCCAGTTATGCTGGGTTTTGGCTCCGGTTAAAAGCCTCTTTAATTGATTCTTTTATCGTTCTTCTTATCGCCGCTTTATTAGGTGGTTATATCTGTTTTCGCTTACAACAATGGTCAACTTTTCAAGATTTAAACCTTGATTTTGATATAGCCAAAGAAATCTGGGTTTACTACGCAGCAGGATTAAGTGCAGCTGGAACAACAATTTTTGGTTTTGCTTTATTTATAGCGGCAATTATCTATAATATTCAAGCCAAAATTAACTTTACTCACGAGCATATTGCCATCCTGACCGCTCTCGGTTTAGGAATAGTGATTAAATGGTTATATTATGTTTTCTTAGAATATCTTTTTAAAGCCACTATTGGTAAAATGTTTTTTGATTTATCCGTCACCGATAGCGAAGGAAGACGCATATCTTTTGCGAGAGCCAATCGCCGCTACTTACTAAAATTTATCTCCACTGCTCCCTTATATTTGGGCTTTTTACTGGCAGCCTGGACAAAGAAAAAACGCGCCCTTCATGACATGATTTCTGGTACACAAATCCGCAAAAAAAAGTAACCAGAACCTAGAAAAGTAGGGAGATGGGAGCAGGACGATAGGATAAAATCAACTACAATAGGGACAAGATATTCCTGCTTGGTAATTGGGGGATTGTTTATCTTTTTCATCGATGGGATGACCGCAAGCGGGACACATTTCATAATGTCCTACCTCTAAATTAGCTGTTAGGGCCACTCTTTGATCGAAAACAAAACATTCTCCTTGCCAAAGACTCTGATCGGGACTAACTTCTTCTAAGTATTTCAAAATACCTCCCTCTAGCTGATAAACTTGAGAAAAGCCTTGATTTAATAAAAAAGCTGCCGCCTTTTCACAGCGAATTCCCCCCGTACAAAAAAGAGCTATTTTTTTATTGTTAATAGGATCAAAATTGTCGTGAATATACTCAGGAAATTGGCGAAAATGCTGGATTTCTGGGTTAAGCGCTCCTGCAAAAGTACCGAGCGCCACTTCATAATTATTACGAGTATCGATCACTACCACGTCCGGCTCTTTCAGCAATTGGTTCCACTCTTCAGTTTTGAGATGAATTCCTGTTTTTTCGAGAGGATTAGCCTTGGGTTGACCAAAAGTCACAATTTCCTTTTTTAAGCGAATTTTTAAGCGTTGAAAGGGCAAATAATCACAAACAGACTCTTTCACCTCTAGATTAGCTAAACGAGTATCGGTTTTTAACCAACTAATCACCTCGGCGATCGCTTGACTGTTCCCGGCGATCGTTGCGTTAATCCCCTCGGCTGCCAGAAGAATAGTTCCTTTAATTCCTCTTTCTTGGCAGTATTTTTGTATTTCTGGCTGTTTTTGACGATAATCTGACAAAGCCACAAACTGGTAAAAAGTGGCGACTAGATAAGACATGGCAAGCAAAGGGAAAAATTAACTTGTAATATTTTTCACTATAGGTTATAATAACGAGAGTGTCTCAAAAACCAGATCGGGGGTTTAGCTCAGTTGGTAGAGCGCCTGCTTTGCAAGCAGGATGTCAGCGGTTCGAGTCCGCTAACCTCCATAGTTTCCCTTTTGCCTGGTGATTAGCTCAAGTCTTTTTGGGAAGACAATTAGCTAGGGTTGCCGAAAAAATCTCAAAACCTTGTTGGGTAAGACTTTTAGACCTTTTGTCAATCAAAAAGTACCAGGTATGGGAGTGATCGGGGGGAAAATTCAGGGACTTTTTCCCTGAAAATTAGGTAATTGACCCCCTCAAAATCGGTAAAACCCTACACCCTACACCCCACACCCCGCACCCTGTCCCCACCAACAAACTTGTTCGGCAAACCCTAATTATTAAATGATGTCTCGTACCTATCAAGCTACTGGAATCAATCTGCAAGGAATGGCCTTCGGAGAAGCCGATCGCCTCTTAACTATTTTGACCGCCGAATATGGTTTAATTAGAGCCATCGCTCCCGGTGCGCGCAAGTATAAATCTTCCCTGCGGGGTAGAAGCGAACTATTTGTGGTCAATAATCTGTTAATAGTCGCAGGAAAATCCCTAGATAAGGTCGTTCAAGCTGAAACTATCGAATCTTATCCCAAATTAAGTCAAAATCTCGCCAAACTCACCGTTAGTCAATACCTCTGTGAACTGGTTTTGGCGATCGCACTGAGCGAACAACCCCAGAGGGAATTATACGAATTAATCTGCAGCCATCTGGCCAGAATTGAAGTCCTCGACGAAAATCAATACATACTTCCCTACCTTTGTCAAGCAATTTTTCATTTCTTAATAATTGCCGGTTTAGTGCCGCAAGTCCATAACTGCCTGTTGACGGGAAAAGCTTTAATTGGGGACAATTGCCTAGGATTTAGTTTCGAGGCAGGGGGAATAATAGATCTAGCTGCCCTCACAGAAACAATCAACCCGCCCAAAATCGATAGTAAACTGACGTTGCAAGAACTGCAATTACTGCAATGCCTAGGAAAAACCGATTTTCCCCCAGAAGAAAACCTTACCTCAGAACTAGCTTGGATTAACCTCGATCGCCTGCTGCGCCGCTATACTCAATATCATCTGGGAAAAACTTTTCGCTCCTCGGCATTAGTTGAGGGTTTATCTCCCTTAGAATTTTAAACAGATAGCAAAAATCATCATAATGCAACTGTTTGACTCAGAAACTAGCGACGCAATTCCTAGCGACTCCTCCACTCCTATTTTTAATTCTTCCGATTCCTCACCGAGGCAATCCGACGCAGAAACCATGAACCGCTTGCCTAAACGTGCGCCCAAATCCAATCCTAGTCAGGGTTTTGCCCCAGTGCTAAAAAACCCGCGCTTTCTCATTCTCTGGGCGGGGGGAATTTTTTCCCAATTAGCGGATAAATTCTATTTAGTCCTGATGATATCCCTAATTGCCACCCATTACCAAGAAGCCGATCAGTCGATTAGTGGCTGGGTATCGGCGATAATGATTGCTAATACAATTCCGGCGGTGTTAGTGGGTTCGGTGGCGGGTGTATATGTTGATAGATGGTTAAAAAAACAAGTTTTGGTTATTTCTAACCTTTTACGGGGGGCTTTTGTCCTCCTCATTCCCCTATTATTATGGTTAGTGCGCGAGCAAACTTTAGCCGTTCCCCTCGGTTGGTTGCCTGACGGTTTAAGAAATTGGCATTACCGGCTACAAGGAGAATTTAACTTACCCTTCGGTTTTTTCCTGTTGTTAGTCATTACTTTTCTTGTCTCCACCTTAACCCAATTTTTTGCCCCCGCCGAACAATCTACCCTGCCATTAGTGGTAAAACGTCGTCATCTTCTACCCGCTAATTCCCTCAACACTTTAACCACCATGGCGGTATTAATTATCGGTTTTGCCATCGGTGAACCTCTATTAGCTTTTGCCGATAGCATTTTCGGCACGAGAGCCGGACAATTTGATATTGGCAAAGTGATGATTGTCGGTGCTTTTTATATAATTGCTGGTTTAATTCTAATTATCCTGCGAACTAACGAAAAATATGTCATTCCTACCGCAGAACAGCCCCATGTTTGGGAAGATATCCGCGACGGCATTCGTTACCTCAACAAAAATCATAAAGTTCGTAACGCCCTGATTCAATTAGTCATCTTATTCTGTATTTTTGCTGCCCTATCAGTATTAGCTGTTAGTATGGCGGAAAAACTACCCGGGTTAAAAGCCTCTCAATTCGGCTTTTTATTAGCCTCCTGTGGTGCAGGAATGGCAGTTAGTGCGATTACTTTGGGTTATTGGGGCCAAAAATTCTCCCACACCCAATTAAGTCTCTGGGGTTCCCTGGGTATGGCGGCAGCTTTAATCGGTTTATCTCTAGCCACAAAGAGTTTAATTTTAGCCTTCGCTATGACCGCTTTATTAGGGATTTTTGCCGCTTTAGTCGGGGTTCCCATGCAAACTACCCTACAGGCAGATACACCCCCCGAAATGCGCGGTAAAGTCTTTGGTTTAGAAAACAATGCCGTTAATATTGCCCTCTCTTTACCCCTAGCTGTTGCGGGTATCGCTGAAACTCAATTCGGACTCCGACCGGTATTATTAGCTTTAGCAGTTATGGCAGTTATCGGCGGTGGTTTTACTTGGTATGTTTCTGGCAATTTATCTAAAGATTAGCGAAACTTTTCAGTTATCAGTTATCAGTAAACAGTAATCAGGAGTCAGGAGTCAGTAAGTAGTCGTGCAAAATTAATTTCCTAGTGAAGATAGGCAAGAGGCAAGAGGCAAGAGGTGGTTAGATATGTGTAATTAATTTTGCTTAGGTACTTATTCAGTATTCAGTATTCAGTATTCAGTCCCGATGAAAAAATTTTCACCCCCACAGATGAAAGAGGTTTCCTTCCCTACACCCCACAACCCACACCCTACACCCTCTTTCAAGTCAGGAGATTGCCTTTATTTATTCTCCCATACCCCCCGCAAAGAAGCGAAACTAACATTAACTAAACGGTAGCTTGTGGTAGTAATTACTGAGTAACGCACAGAAAACGGGTTTCTCGGAGAAACCCGTTTTCTACTCATGCCTCATGCAAAAAGGGGAATAAATAATCAGTCTTTAATAACCAGATTTAGTATCAGGAGACAAAGTAACCTTAAACTTGTTAGAATCAAAAAGTTGTTATTTTCTGGTAGTCATTCACCGCTCAGATTCATTAAAATTATATTACATGACTAATAATATTGACCATGATCGCTTATTTAAGGAGTTAATCTCCACCTTTTTTGTCGAATTTATTGAGTTGTTTTTTCCTCAAGTGATGGATTATTTAGATAGGGACTCGATTACTTTTTTAGACAAAGAAGTATTTACCGATGTCACGGAAGGAGAAAGGCATGAAAGCGATTTAGTCGCACAAGTTAAGTTTCGCGGAAAAGAATCTTTTTTTCTGATTCATCTGGAGGCGCAGGAAAGTTCCCGCCAGTGGTTTAACCGGCGAATGTTTACTTATTTTGCTCGCTTTCATGAGAAATTTGTCTTACCGATTTATCCCATTGTAATTTTTTCTTATTCAAAGCCAAAAAGAGCAGCGATTAGTCAATATGTAGTCGATTTTCCCGATTTCAAGGTTTTAGAATTTAACTATCAAGTCGTGCAATTAAATCGATTAAATTGGCGAGATTTTCTCAATCAGCCGAATCCAGTTGCTTCGGCTTTGATGGCTAAGATGAACATTGCCGACAAAGAGCGAGCAAAAGTTAAGGCGGAATGTCTGCGCTTGTTAATAACTTTACGGCTAGATGCGGCGAGAATGCAATTAATTTCTGGATTTATTGATACTTATCTCAATCTAAATCCGGTCGAAGAGATACAATTTCAACAAGAGATTAGCACATTTAGTCAACCCGTACAGGAGGGAGTTATGCAAATTACTACCAGTTGGATGCGTCAAGGTATTGAACTAGGTATTGAACAAGGTATCGAAC
>NZ_JAPZRB010000013.1:0-17524 GCF_027531105.1 Microcystis sp. LE18-22.4A | reverse complement strand
TAGGGTCTGCTGAAAAAGTTTTTCCTGGGGGTAGGAGTCAGGAGTCAGGAGTCAGTAGCCAGTCGTTTCAGGCTTTGTTGCCCTTGTTTTTTGTACCAAGCGATGTACTACAAGAAGGATAATGCAAGGTTTTTGAAAGTCCCAATCCTATTTTCTTGCACTAACATCGGACTTTAACAGGTCAAAAGCCTTATTTTAAAAGGGTTTTACCATTATTCAGCAAGCCCTACCTATGCGGCTAATTATAGTTTAGATGGGGAAGGAGACAAGTTTATTGGGGTTACTAATAGGTTAGAAATGGCGCAAGTTTGGACTAAAAAAAAGTGCGACAAGTCGATGCTCTAGCCTCAACTGGGACTGCGCTAAAGCGCAACTACAAACCTATCAGAAGCCTAATGTTTTCAAAATTATCGGTAAGGCTTTTTGACAGGCTTGGGCAAGTTTGCTGGCAGGTTCCAAAGCTTTAGCAATTGTTTCGAGAAAATTAACCGCTCGTTGGGCTTTCTTTTGCAGTCCGGCATCATCAGGATTTTGACTAGCTTGGGCAATCTTTTTCACTTGGTTGGCGGCTTCGGCTTTTTCCTCTTCATCTAAATGGCTGTCAATTTCAATCGCCTGGGTTAGTTCTTGCAGTAAGGCTTTAAGTTGGGCATTTTCTGGGGAAGCATCGGCTGCAATTTGGTTAATGGTATTGGTTACATCGCCGATGATTTCGCCGAAATTGACGGCAGAATTATTAATATCGCGGATGGTAATATTTCGGGAACTGTCGTTACTATTGCTCATGGCTTTTGCCTCTACATGGATGGGACGGTTGGCGAGGGTTTTGGTAATTTCCATCATATCAACACTTTGTTGGCGATAGATGGCAATTTCTGTCTCTTTGGCGGTGAGTTGTGCCTTATATTGGGCTTCAATGGCTGCGAGTTGTAGTTGATAATTTTGGTTAAATTCTTGATGAATTTTCTCTTTATCAGTGTCGGGCGGTACATGGACTTTTACCACTATCACCCCATCTCCTTTATTGGCAATGCTCTGTATCTGAAGCGGCGTATCTTCATTCTGCACTTGTACTTCTTTTAAGGCGGCGATGAAAGCTTTCCAATCTACCCCATTGCGGAAAATGAGGTCAACAGTGTCGAACATTTCGGCAAATAATTTAGTAAATTCGCCCGGTTGAAATTCGCCACTACTGGGGCGGCGCTCTTTTTGCCCATTAAGCAAGTAAATATACTGGCAGTCCACCTCATCCAGTTGGGTGGTGGCATCAATATTCCAATTTTCCACGCAAGCACCCGTCAGGGTAGCATGGCGCAAATCGGCATTGACGGCGTTGACTTCGGTGAGGTTTGCCCCGGCAAGGTTGGCGTATTGCAAGCTGGCTTCACTGATATTCGCTAGGCGCAAGTTGGCAGCTTGCAGGTTTGCCCCCTCCAGGTATGCCCCCCGTAAATCGGCTTGGGCAAAGTCTTTTCCGCTTCCGGTGCGGGAATCAATCAGAAATTCTCTAATTTGGGGATTGGCTAATAAGGTATGGCCGGGGCGGGCTAATTCCAATTTAATTGCTTGTTTAAAAATTGTTTTATTCAAGATTGCCTGATTAAAATTGGTACTTTTTAAGGTGGCTCCTGTAAAATCTGTTGCGGTTAAATTGGCTTGAAAAAAGGATGTGCCACCAATAGCAGCAAAGGCTATCACAATTTTACGCAACCAAGGATCGCGGTGTTCTTGTTTAAGGGTCAACCAACCGAGCCAACAGAAAAATAATGTCAAGGCTACGGCTCCGGCTACGGCTCTGGCTAGGGCTACGGCTCTGGCTAGGGCTACGGCTCCGGCTCCGGCTACGGCTCTGGCTAGGGCTACGGCTCCGGCTCCGGCTCCGGCTCCGGCTCCGGCTACGGCTCCGGCTAGGGCTACGGCTACGGCTCCGGCTAGGGCTACGGCTCCGGCTCCGGCTACGGCTACGGCTACGGCTACGGCTAGGGCTCCGGCTACGGCTACGGCTAGGGCTACGGCTACGGCTACGGCTCCGGCTAGGGCTCCGGCTACGGCTACGGCTCCGGCCAAAATATTTTTACGCCAAGTGACAGCGCAAAAACAGATGAGAAGAATTAAGATTGACCAACCAATAACTTGGTTTTGTGTATTGGATGAATCAAAAATTAAGCCCACCAGATAACCAGCCATGGTGGAGAAATAACTCGAAAACAGAATTAACACCAAAGCCAACCCCAGCAAAATCACCAGCCACCGCTTCGGCAATCCCGCCTTCGCCCCAGCAAACTTCGTCCCCGTCAAATTCGCCCGACTAAAATTTGTCCCGCGTATATCACAACCACTGAAATCCGCCCCCGCTAAGTCCGCACTGCGAAAGTTACCACCCCGCAAGGATTCCCCCCGGAAATCCCGCCGCCCGTTTTTGTACTGTTCAATAACTGCCGCTGCCTTCATCGCCTACGAAATTGCCATACTATGCCCTCAATCTTACTACAAGTCAGAAAGCGGGTTTCTTGAGAGAATCCGATTGACACTCCCACCCCAGCGCTTCGGGATTCTTGGTTCAACGAGTCCACGTTCAAAAACCTGGCATTTTTATGGGCAATCGCCTCAGTTTCCACACCTCACGTTCTAGAATATATCTGAATTTCCCCCATAGATATCTACTACAATAGCCGAAAAACCCTATCTATCAATGGATACACCCATTAACCTTTCTTAATCTACTAAGTAATTTTCTATGGAGAGTTAAATTATGTCGTCAACTGCCTACGAAACTGATTATAATCAATGGCTAAAAGAGACGGTAAAACAGTTACGAGAGCGCAATTTTGATCAGGTGGATTTGGATAATTTAATTGAAGAAATCGAGAGTATAAGGAAAAGTGATAGACGAGCTTTAATGAGTCTGGTAACCCGTCTTATCGAACAGCTTTTAAAGCTGGCTTATTGGCAAGAAGAAAAAAAACGGTCAGGTAATCATTGGGCGGCAGCAATAGTCAATTTTCGCGCCCAAATTCAGCATCGTTTAGAAGATAGTCCCAGCTTACGGCCAGAATTAGCAGCTATGTATGATAAAGTTTATCCAGTGGCGATTAAATCAGTTTCTCAGCTTTTTTCCCTCAATTCAGACGCTCATATATCCCTCGAACAAACATTAGATGATAATTGGTTTCCCCCGGCTGAAAAATAGTTCTTAATTAGGAGTAATACTAAAGCTGAATAAATGTGAAATATAAACGAGATAAGGGTTTTAGTGTCCTGTTTTGCCCCCACAGGTGCAAGATTTTGAGAGAATCGTGGTTCAAAACCTTGGGTCTTCATCGGCCCGCGTCCTGTAGGGGCGAAGCATTCGGGCAATAACCTATGGTGAAACCGTAGATTTTCTATCCGAATGCTTCGCCCGTACTTTTTGCCGCAAACCCTAATCAGTTTTTAATAACCAGATTTATACTAAATCCGTTGAGTAACGCACAGAAAACGGGTTTCTCGGAGAAACCCGTTTTCTACTCATGCAAAAGACAAAAGGGAGAATCGATAATCAGTCTTTAATAACTGGATTTAGTGTAATTTGGATAGTCAACAGCTTACCCACGACTATAAAATTAGCATCCATCTTGCGGGGGTATTACCCTTGTTAATACCCCCTATTTTTGGTCCGATATAGTGTTAAGCTTCTCCTGTGATTGATAAACCCGCTACCCAAACGTAGGGACAAACACCACTGGGAGTAATAACTGCTTCCGGTTCCAGATAAACAATCGATTTCAGCAGTGTTAAAATATCCCCGGCTACGGTAGCGGAATCGATGCTAACGCGCTCATTTTTGTTCACTAACCAACCATCAAAGGGCAAAGAGAAGGAACCTTGTAGAGAATTAACTCCTGCATGAAGTGCCTGTAAACTATCAATTAACACCACATTTTCTGCTGTTTCCAAAGAATAGCTTTTTGGTTGATTAGCACTAGCAAAAACGTGATAAAAATGGGGACTAACCGTTACTTTTGCCCCAATGTTACCGTTGCCAGTCGGTTCCGTATTCATCCGTTTAGCGGTAATCGTGCTATGGAGAAAATTACTCAAAATCCCCTCTTTTATTAATTCCACACGATGGGTGGGAGTGCCTTCACTATCAAAAGTTTCTGCGGCAACATTAGCTGGATGGAGGGCATCATCACACAAATTTAAGGCCGTAGCGGCGATTTGTGTTCCCAAAGATTCAGGAGTAGAAAGACTCTGTTTATCAAGGACATTTTGGGCATTAAACAGATTAGAAAATGCTCCCATTAGACTCAAAAAGGCCCGGGGGGCAAAAACCACTAAATATTTACCCGTGGTAATCGGTTGATAGTCCAGATGGCTAACAGTTTTGGTAATCGCTTCCTCGATGCAACCATCGATATCTAATTTTTCCAGTCCCGGACTCACCCGAAAAGCACCAGCGCTGCGGGGTTTTTTGCCTTCCTGTTCGGTTTTGGTGTATAAATACACACTGGCATAACTACGCGCTTCCTGACGCATTGCCCCGTCGCTATTGAGATAAAAACGTCTGACCTGCTGTTGTCCCAAACCGTTATAGGGAACACTGGCAATAGCCGGATGGGCCGCTAGTAAGGATTTTTCGGCGGCTAATAACTTATCGATGAGAGTGGATACAGCTGCTTGATTATACATTTCGCTGGCCACTTCTGTGGTAGGTGCAGTGGCGGCAGGACTAAAATCGGGGACATTTTCCTTAACACCAAAAAAGCTGGCTTCTTGGGCGGTTTTCAGGGCTAATTGCAGTCCCACCGGGTCCACATCGGTGGTAGAGGTGACACCGACTTGATTATCCCGATTCCAGACGCGAACGATAACGCTGGAACGATTGGAAGCTTGTACCTGTTTGGGTTCCCCTTGAAACACATCCACATCGGTTTCATCCACAGAGGAACCATAGATGTCGTATTTAGCAATTCCTAAAGCTTGGGCGCTAGAATTAGCGATTTGGGCGATATCTTCAACTTTTGGCATAGATTTTTTTTGGTGTTGGACGATAGTGATAGGGAAGTGGGGGAATGGGGGAATGGGGAAATTTCAAATAAAATCCCAACATTCAACATCTTCTAACTGATAACTGAAGAGAGATTGGGCCAAGTGGTGACAATAAAGACGATAACGGCGGCCGTGGCCAGCATAGCTTTGGCAACGTGACCGATAACCGTGCCGACGACGATACCGACACAGACTTTTAGGGATTGTTGCAAACGGGGGGTTAATTCCAAATCGCGACGATAGGCGTATTCTCCGACAAAAGCCCCGACCACAGGACCGACAAATAAGCCGATAATTGGGCCGCCAATGGGTAAAGCCGGTAAAAGCCCGAATATTCCCGCTAATAAACCCACTACTAGCCCGATTTGACTCCAATTGCTCGCCCCAACTTTTTGGGCGCCGAGATAACTAGCGAGGAATTCCACCCCCAGACTGAGGAGAAGGATAACAAAGGCCACGGCTAAAGCGACCCCCATCCCCGCGAATTTGGTGACGAAACCCCACACCAGCATGGCGATTAAAATCAAACTCATGCCGGGGACAGCGGGCAGCAGTTCGCCAATTATTCCCACTATCATGATGGCAATGAGGAAATAGTAGAGAATTACTAAAGTCATGATTAACGACCGCCAACGGTAATAGAATCGACTTTTAAATGGGGTTGACCAACGGTGACATAAACGCTACCACTGACGGAACCGCAAAAACCCGCCGCTAGTCCTAAATCTTGGGAACACATAGAGATTTTATTCATAATCTCCTTGGCTGAACCGATTAAAGTCGCGCCTTTCAGGGGTTTAGTCAGGTTGCCGTTTTCGATAAGATAGGCCTCCTCGACGGCGAAATTAAATTCCCCGGTCGCCCCCACACTACCACCGCCCATTTTTTTGCAATAAATGCCTTTATCGATGGAATTAAAGAGATTATCGAGGGTATATTCCCCAGGTGCGATGTAGGTATTCCGCATCCGACTAGCGGCGGCATAGGTGTAGTTTTGACGGCGACCGCTACCCGTGCGCGGATGACCGGTTTTAATTGAACCGGTGCGATCGGCAATGAAGTTTTTTAGGATACCATTTTCAATTAGGAGAGTACGCTGGGCCGGCATTCCCTCATCGTCCATATCGATAGTACCGAAAGCTTTATCGGATAATCCTTCGTCCCAAGCCGTCAGGTTTTCGTGGGCGATTTTTTCGCCTTTTTTATCGAGAAAGGGCGTGGTTTTTTGTTCAATTTGCGTAGTTTCTAGCAAATGGCCGCAGGCTTCGTGGAAGATAACACCGCCAAATTCATTGGCCATGACGATGGGATAACTGCCGGATTCTACATAGTCAGCGTAAAGCATTTTACCCGCCGATTCGGCCACTTCTGCCGCCGATTCCTCGGCATTCCACGTCCGCAGAAAATCGGGATTACTGGTACTACCCACCCGTTTACCAATGCTAGAACGATTAGTCCCATCGGCACAGAGGAGATTATAGCCCACCGATTGGGTGAGGCGAATATCCCGGGCAAAAGTGCCATCACTAGCGGCAACTAAAATTTCTTGCCAATCGCGAAAATAAGCGGCGCGACGAGATTGGACGTGAGAGGCTTTCTGATTGAGTTGAACGTTAGCAGTTAGGAGAATATCACCCATTTCTCGCAAAGAACTGCAATTATTCAGCCAAATATCTTTATTTTTGACCGTGGCATAATCCCGGAACATTTCCAGATTGATTTCGGGAATATATGCGTTAGGACTGGGTAGGTTTAAACCGAGAATCGATAAACCTTTTTCTAGGGCATTTTTTAAGCCTTGGAAGCTTAAATCGTTGGTACTGACATAACAATCAGCTTTACCGCGAAAAAGGCGGATTCCTGCCCCTGTAGATAGTTTCGGTGAGAGACTGGTGATGGTGTCATCTTCGGCTAAACAACTGATATAGTTGACTCTTTCGAGGAAAAATTCGATAAAAGTTGCCCCGGCAGCCCGTCCCAGTCCCAGAAGAGTGGACAAAGGGGCCGCCCAAGAGCTATCAAAGCGCTCCAGACTAGGATTATATTTCAGGGTGGGGAGTTCTTTGGAGATGAGTAGAGTGGGTGACATAAAGCTCGTTTATCAGTTAATCTGCTGGTTTCTAGTCTAACAGTTCTCAGTTTTTTCCGTATTGGGATGCGTTAGCGCCGCCCAACCCAGCTAAATTTTTCTCCTTCATATCTCTTAATAAAAACCTTGATTCGATCGCTCATCGCCCGCAAGATTAAATAAAGAGCGACTCAGGATCAAAATAATGGCCACAGCGACACAATTCTTAAACATTTCTGACTTGACAAAAGATGATTATTGTGTATTCGGTTTAGCGATTTGTTTTCTCAAACAGGAGGGAGAATTAGAAAAAGTGGCGGTGTTAGAACCGATTCCCTCGGCGGCCCTAGAGGCAATTGTCAAAGGAATTCCCACTTCCTACGAATTTGCCCGCGCCATGAGTTTAGGAGAGGTATTTCAGGACGATAATCCTCAAATACCCAGTAATTTCCCCGATAATGCCCAATTATGCGAGAATTTTGTCGAAAGGGCGATTGCGGCCACTCGCACCTATAAAAATCAACCCCACCTGCAAGGGTTAATCCCCTTGGGCAGCCAAAAAGACGATTTAAACTTTTCCCTAGAGAAAAAACGCATCTTGAATGCTGTTCATGTGGTGCGGACGGAGGATAACGTCAAACAACATTCTCATACCCATAAGGTTTTGTAATCAAGGTGAGTTCGGGTTAGGGAAATTTTGCCGTTTTCCCTGATTCCGAACTCAGGTTATGGCAGTTATCTTAAGGGTGAGGTGCAAAGTTGTGATTTTGAGGAGTCGGTCGTCAGGAGATTATTTTTATTTATTCTCCCCACTTCATAATTGATAATTAGCAGAAATTATTAAGGCAATGCTACACATAAATTTTTGCTGACTGAATAAATATCTTCAAACAAATAATCCCATTGATGTTCTAGGTGTCTAGCAATATGGTAAGCAAGCAAAGGTGGCACAGCATTACCAATTAATTTGTAACCATCCGTAGCCGAAAGTGAATATTTTTCATCTCCCTTGTTTTGTTGACGCACAAATTCAAAATCATCGGGAAAAGTCTGTATTCTCGCACATTCCCGCACAGTTAAACGTCTCATTTTTAACCCTGCTTCTAACTCATTAACTATCTTTCCCCCTAATTCTAAAGATAATCTCCTAAATTCAATATTACCGTGATGTTCCGAGCGAATAGTCGGACCTAAACCCTGTAAATTAACCTCGATTTGTCCCTGAGTTTTACCATAATATTTAGCTTTTGAATAACTTTTTTGTGAGAGGTCAAATAACTCATCTTCTGGTTCTTCTAAACCTGATAATATCTGACCCACTGTACTGTAAGTTTTAAGAGGATATATTGACTCAAACAGATTTAATTGATGCTTAATAACTTTATGGGTTGGATGCGGAAAAAGATCATTATTTTCTAGATGTGCTATCGCTGTCGCTTTTAAATAGGTTTTATTTAAACCGATAAAGATAATTCTTTCCCTAGTTTGGGGAATTCCGTAATCGGGAGCAAAGAGAAGTTTAGGGATAACTATATATCCATCTTTACCAATGGCACTAAAATCATCTTCAATTATATCTTTAACATTGGCCAAAGAGATTAAACCTTTGACATTTTCAGCAATAAAAACTTTAGGTAAGGTTAATTCAATAACTCTTTTCATCCAATAATAGAGTTTCCCGCGATTGTCCTGAAAACTATCTTCACTCTCGTCTAGTAGTTTACCCCTGTGACTTTTGTGAGAATTAAACCCCTTTCTTTTTCCTGAAACACTAAAATCTTGACAGGGAAAACCTCCCGTTACTACATCGATATTACTGGGAAAGTGAAACTCTCCTTTTTCTGCTTGTTTGACTAAATCTACAATACTCCCCAAGTGAAATACATTCTTTTTACCCCTTTTTTCAAAGTAGGGAATCCAAGCATTATGGGCAGCTTTAGTTATATCATTAGCAAAGACAGTTTCAAAAGTAGTGCGCGGTAGTTTTAGCCATGGTTCCCGTCTTTCTACTATCCAATCTCGATGAATATTTTCATTAACACAGTCTTGGTGTACCCAAAAACCTCCCTCTAATCCTAAGTCCATTCCCCCGCAGCCAGAAAATAGAGATAAAACTCGCTTTTGTTGCCTATTCATCACTATTGATTAAATGAGTAATTTAATAATATCATACTGATAATCAATTCGATCGAAAGGGATTAATTAAAGTTAGTTGATTGGATATTATTAACCCATCCTGCATATCTTCAGAGTAAAGAAGACTAGCATCGGATGCTAAGGCACTAGCTACAATTAAACTATCCCAAAAAGAAAAACTGTATTGAGTGCGGAGTTCAGAGGCTCTTAAAATAATATTGCGATCAAGTTGAATAACAACACATCCATCGTAAAATTCTTGGATAATTTCTCTAATTTGAACTTCACTTATTTTAGCTTTTTTGGATAAAACAGCGCAAACTTCATTAATAATTTGCGTACTGATTAAGATATTTTCCCTGCTAGTTAAAGCGTTCGCTAGATTGTGTTTTCGCATTTCTTCAGCATCGTTACACTCTGGGTCTATTAAAAGACGGTATAGCCAGATATTAGAATCACAAAAATAAAGAGAATTGGTCATAATTATAGCTGATGAATTTCTTCCCGATTTAATTGACGAATACCTTTAACAGCAACGGGATTTTGAGTTAATTGGGCAATGATTCCAGTGGTTGATATTTTTTTATTTTGTTTGATCACAATAACTTGAACTTCGCTGTCTTCCCTCAAGTCCTGTTGGTATTCTTCGGGAATTTCGATAATACCTTGTTTGATTTTGGCTTTAAATTCCACTGCATTTAACATATTGTTGCTCTCGATCGACTGTCTATAGGATTAATTATAACAAACTTTGCTTAGTCCCAACAGTTCCTTCGGAGCAAAAGTCTGGGGATTGGCATTGAAACTATTCTTTATCAATAGATTTATTGCGCTGGTACTCCCGAAGAAATCCCGAAGATTTATCCTTCCCTGAGTTGAGAACAAGTTTAGGCGACAATTTTATCTTATCTCCACAACCAAGCATAAGTTAAGCAATACATAGGGTTTGCTGAATAAATCTAAAAACCTTGTTGGATAAGACTTTTCGACCTTTTTGAAATCCAAAAGTGCCTGGCATGGGAGTGATCAGGGGGAAATTCAGGTACTTTTTCCCTGAAAATTAGGTAATTGACCCCCTCAAAATCGGTAAAACCCCACACCCCACACCCTACACCCTACACCCTGCTTCTAGGAAAAACTTTTTCAGCAGACCCTACATAGCTGATGGGTGAGAATGGGGTCAAAAAATGCGTGAGTAACCAAAACAAAATCCTTCGACTGTCGTACAGAAATTAATGAAAATTAAAGCGGAAAGACAAGCAAAAAGGCAAAGTTTATGATGTTGCAATATCTGATGGATGACAATATTGACCCATTTTATGTTAAGCAATTACGGAGAAAAAATAGAGATTTAGTGGTTTGGGCAATCGGAGAACCCAATGCACCAGAAAAGGAAACATTAGACCCAGAAATTCTGACCTGGTGTGAGATAAATAATTTTATTCTTAATACAGGTATGAGTATCAGGATAAAAACTAATCAAATCTAAACTAGGCTAATATTCTGGGATATTTCTAGACCATAATAGCCAGAAATTACTGTAATTTGATGGGCGGAGTCGGACTCGAACCGACATGAGGGGCTGCCTCGCCACATTTTGAGTGTGGTGCGTCTACCAATTTCGCCATTCGCCCTTGGCATTAGCTTTATCATTATAACCCATTTTTGGCCCCTTTAACAAATTGTGATAATCGGGGGAACTAGCCCAACGATCGATTTCTCGCGCGCGCAGGACGGGGAGGGGATGGGTTAACTGTTGGGTTTGCAAACCCTTTAACATTTCGCCCATTTCCGAGGCGCTGACGGCATCGTAGGACTTGGCCTGATCGATAAAAGCCTCTAAATTTAATAAAGGTGCGAGACTGGGGGAACCTCCGGCTAACTTCATTAACACCGACATGACGATTTTTGGGTCTTGAACTGCCAATAAAGCCGCTCGATCGCAGCTAAACTCGGCGCAGCGCACCCAGGCTAACATTCTCTCCTGTAGGGATCGTGCTAACATTGTCCCCCAATTGGGCAGTAATCCTGCCGCTAGGACCATAATATTGGCTAAAGTCAGATAAACGCCGTGTTCACATTTGAGATGACCTAATTCGTGGGCGATTACCGCTTGAATTTCCGCGGGAGTCAGCATTTCGATTAGGGAAGTGTGCATCACCATAAACGGTTTTTTGCCGCGCATGGCGAAGGTATAGGCGTTAGGAACGGGGTTTTGTTGAATGTATAATTGAGGTGGTTCTAAGTCGAGAATTCGGCAAGCTTCTAGGAGTAGATTATGCAGGTCGGGTAATTGTTTTTCTCCTACCAAAACACTAGCAGCAATATTATTTAAGTAAAAGAATTCCTCAGCGACGGAACCTAATAAACTTCTCACGGCTATATCTAACCCAGGCAATTGTTTGAGGGAATTAGTTGCCTCTAAGTCGATGGGATGCCGAAAATCATTGGCTTTTAAGCCGAGTAATAACTGTTTTGATAATTCCATATTCTTATTCATTTAACCAAGCTTTGACGCGTTCTAAACTTTTCCAATCGGGTTTTCTAGCCAAACCATCGGCGATATTTTCATCCACTTCTTGGCGAACTTCTTTGTTTAAACTAACTAATTGTTGCACCAGTTCGATATGTTCCCTAACTCCGGCGGTTTTGGTTTCTAACATAGCTAAAACCAAATTGATCCGGTTTTGGGGGGAAACTTTATCGAGTTTAACGGCTTTTTGGGCGGCTTTTAGGGCTAATTCCGGTTTATCGGTGAGCATATATAACCAAGCTAAACAGGACCAAACGGCGGCATTTTTCGGACTGCGATCGCTTAATTGTTTAAATTCCGGCAATAAACTGGCGGCGCTTTCTCCCTGTTGGTAGCGTTCTAAACCTTGTTCGAGGGTAAAATTGGCGGTTTCTGTCATTTTCAGTGGCGGGGTTAATCAAGGAGCAAATTTAACGGTTATCGCTGTATTACACGGGGTTAATACAATTCACCTTTATCTAGTATTCTAGCAAAATTTGTCCCCTTGTCAGCAAAATTTTAAAAGACGATGCCGCGTTCTCGCCAGATCATCAATAAGCCACTCATCGAAACGAATAACATCACTGCTTGTTTAAATTGTTGGGGACTCATTTTTTCTAAAACTTTTTGTCCTAACCAATTGCCCGGCCAGGCCGCTAATCCTAATAATAAACCGTAACCGAGAAAAGGCAGATGTAAAACTCCAAAGGCTGCGTAGGCGATTAATTTGGCCACATGAACTACTACCATGTGAACGGATTTCGTTGCCACCATTGGTTCTTTAACTAGCCCATAGTTAATATAAAACAGGTTCATCATCGGGCCGGTACTACCGACTAATCCTGAGAGGAAAGCGTAGATAAATCCCGAGGGCATAAAATACCAAGTTTTAATCTCAAAAAAAGGATTTTCTTCTTGGGGAAATAATTGTTTAAGCGAGGAGAAAACCAGAAAAATTCCCAAAACTAGCGGCAACCATTTGAATTGTAAATGGGCAAAGACAAAAGCGCCGAGGGTAGATCCCATAATTGCCCCGGGTAGATACCACACCGTCGAGGGCCAGTCAATGGCGCGCCAATACATTCCCATGCGTTGGACGTTACCGAGTAGCATCCCCGTGGTTAAAACTGGAGGAATGACGGCAGCATCGAGAAACCAACCTAAAACGGGGAGTAGAATCAGGGGGCTGCCCCCACCAGCAAGGCTACTAAAAAACCAAGCTAGACTACCTGCCAACATCAAGGTAACAATGATCATCGAGTTGTAAAGTTAAGTTAAAAAGAGTTACTTAATCTATTATGATATCTTCTTTGGGGTCTTCATCGGTATAATGCCATTCCACATTGGGCATAGCCTCGAAAGCTTGCCGGACGTAATCCTCCCAGAGTTTCCGCATTTTAGCTAGGTAGGGATCTCCTAGACGCAATTGTAACTTATGACGTAGGCTTAGGCTATTAGCTTCATACATACTCAAATAGATGGGCGGTCCGACGGAAATATTCGATTTCATGGTCGAATCGATGGAAAGTAAGGCACATTTGGCCATTTCCTCTAGGGGTGTATCATAGGTAATAGTGCGATCGAGAATCGGTTTACCGTATTTAGTTTCACCTATCTGTAAAAAGGGCGTTTCTTTGGTGGCTTGAATATGATTTCCTTGGGGATAAATCAGGAATAATTGCGGTTCTTCTCCTTTAATTTGTCCCCCAAGAATAAACTTACATTTAAAATCAATATTATCTTTTTCTAGCCAAGTTCTTTCCCTAGCTTGTACTTGACGACTTTTATCACCGATATAGTGGGCGATATCGTAGAGATGAGTCAGAGAATGGAGATTTTTATCCTCTTGATTGTGCAGATCTCTTTTTAGTTCGTGAATCACTCCTTGGCTAATCGATAAATTCCCCGATGTACAGACCATAATTACTCTTTCTCCCGATACCGAAAAGTCAAATAATTTCCGATAGGCCGAGATATAATCGACTCCCGCATTCGTGCGAGAATCCGCCCCCATAACAATGCCAAAACGATTGATAATTCCTAAACAGTAAGTCATTTTCAGTAATCAGTAAACAGTAATTAGTAAACAGTAATCAGTAAGCAGTAAACAGTAATCAGTAAGCAGTAAACAGTAATTAGTGAAGAGTGAAGAGTGAAGAGTGAAGAGTGAGCGGTGAATAATATCATTTAAAGCTTAAAACTTAAAACTTTAATCTGATAACTAATCACTGATAACTGATAACTGAATTAAGCCATAACCATACCACCATCGACGTTAAAGACTTGACCAGTGATATAAATAGCGGCGGGATCGGCGGCTAAAAAACGCACCATTCCGGCAACTTCTTCCGGTTTTCCATAACGGGAGAGGGGGATATATTTGAGAATTTCATCTGCTTTGAGGTCATTAGTCATATCGGTTTCAATAAAGCCGGGGGCCACGGCATTAACAGTGATGCCTCGACTGGCAAATTCTTTGGCTAAAGTTTTCGTTAAACCGATAACACCGGCTTTAGCGGCGCTGTAATTAGATTGACCCGGATTACCCATCAAACCGGATACAGAAGTGATGTTAATTATGCGGCCGCTTTTCTGTTTTAACATCAATTTACTGACGGCGCGAGTGCAGAGAAAAACTCCGGTTAAATTGAGATCGATGACCGCTTGCCAGTCTTCTAATTTCATTCTTAACATCAGGGTATCCCGGGTAATACCGGCATTATTAACTAAGACATCAATATGACCGAATTTTTCTTTGGTACTGTCCACTAAATTATCCACTTCTTCGCTTTTAGCCACATCTGCTTGTAGAGCTATTGCCTTTCCCCCGGCCGCGGTAATTTCTTCGACAACGGCATCGGCAGCACTGCTAGATTTAGCATAGTTCACCACTACAGTAGCACCCTGGCTGGCAAATTCCAAGGCGATCGCTTTACCGATCCCTCGCGAGGCCCCGGTTACTATGGCTACTTTGTCTTGTAAATGCTGGCATTCTGCGGGTAATAGTTTCATAATTTTCTGCATTCCCCAAATAATCGTCAAATCTCAAGAGAAAACTCTGTACTGATAACTTTGCTCAAAACACTTCATTATCTCACAAGCGGGTTAATCTGACCGCAGCAATCCTCAAGCGCGATCGCTCTGTCCCCACTTTCCTCTATAGTATCAGGGAGAATTGGCTGCCACTAATTGATCGAGTTGCTGCTGCATCAAATAACAGACTTTCTCATAACATTCGCGTACATAACGGCGGTCTCGGGCTGCTTTTTTGCCGTAACGTTCAAAAATAATTGGGGGACAAACCCGCGTCTGTATCGATACGGGTAAGGGAATATTCGGCAAGGGACCGATAGCTAGTCCCCAGGGTAAACCGAAATAGATGGGACAGGTCCCGGGGTCAATACCGAAAGGCCAAGGCATACCCTTTTTATGCAATTCTTTTAATTGAGGATAAATATCTTCGAGGACAAACAGAGTCGAGTGAGCGCCGTGGGAAATGGCGGGAATAATCGGCACTTCGTACTGTAAAGCTAGTTTAACAAAAGCTTGATTACCGGCAAAATAAATTTTATTTCTTAAACTGTGGGGACGGAAAACATCCGCAGCACCTCCGGGATAAATGAGGACACTAGCGCCACTATTTAAAGCAGCGATCGCCATTTTCGGATGAGCATGAATGGCCCCCATTTGGGCCACTAGATGCGCTTGGGATGGAAAAACTTGCCAGACTCGCGAATCCATCAAACCATAGACTAAGCGATCGCTGCCAAAGCGTTGAAACCAATCATACATCATCATAAACATATCGGGAGCCGCTAAACCGCCGTTATGGGAGCCGATGAATAATACCTGTCCTGAGGGGGGAATATTTTCCCAACCATCGGTTTTAACCCGAAAATAATGGTGATAAAACCAATCCAGAAGGGGGACAAATTTTTCGATCACTTGCGGATCCCGATCCTCTAATGACCAACCGGTGAGGGTATCAACAGGGGCCTTGGCTGCTTGTAGGGATAATTCGGCAAAAGTCGCCGTAGATGAGACAAAAGAGCTAAAAATCTGCATTGATGCCAAGGGGATAATTTAATCGCATCTTATTATAGTCTAAATATTTTCTTAACGATGGTGAACCACTGTTTTTAACCTTCTTATTAACGACTTTGTATTATATCTGGAATTAATACTTTCTGCTTTTATCGACCCGATTAAGTTCCTTATAAATGTAAAATAGCGTTAAACTAGCTATAATTTTTGATACAGTATTAACAGGATTTGTTTAATTAAAAAACCTGCCTTTTGATGATTGACATTGAATCAACAATTTCACCAAATCTTTCGTGTTTGATTCTGATTCTTTCTCTGACTCGATAAACTTGGCCATTGCTAGAATTAAAAATATCATAAATAAATGATGTTTCTGTTAGATCTTGACCGTAAACAGAACACTTAAAAGCAATTTCTAATGAAGAAATAAAGCCTCTATATTCGACCAACTCTTCTTCTTGACAAGCTTTTATATAAGATAATTTATCGGATTTTAGATCGTATGTGAAATATCCAGTATTTACTGAACCCCAGTTATTAGCTAAATAGTATCGAGCTAAAATATAATTATTTTTTATATCGAAAGATATGGGTGTGAATATCATATATCTAGGAGGTTTTTCTGAACGTAATTCAATCTTTTTTATTTCATTATTATTTTCAATAACAATCTTAATAGATAGAGTTTCCCTGTCCGTTGCTGGTTCACAAAATCCCAATGTATTTGTTTGATCTTCATCTTTTCCTATTCTTCTTAAAAACCCTTCAAAATAAACTTTTGTGCTAGAGTCATTTGATGCTAATTTTTCTGATTGATATACCAATTCAACTACTCGATTACAATTATCTCCTTCCAAAGCTCGAATAGGAAAAGAAGCCTCATTCTGAGTATATCCATGACTAACCGTCGATAAAAAAAACGTCATAAATATTGCATTGCTCAAAATAGTTTTGTTCATATCATCTCAAGACAAATGTTTTTTCCTATTGATTAAGATAATATTTGAAGTTTTTTATCTAAGTGTTAATAATGACTGGTTGTGGTAATTGTAACACAGACAGACACCAAAGACAACTACTATAAAATAACTTTACATTTCTTTTATCACTTTTGGAAAATGCTATGCTTGTAGATAAGACAAAAGAACTAAAAATCTGCACTGATGCCAATTGGATAATTTAAGCGCATCTTATGATAGTCTAAATATTTTCTTAAAGATGGTAGTAGGAAAGAGCGGCTACCGTGAGAGAGTAGTATCCATCGTCTCGGTCTTGAGCGGGATGTACTGCCATTCTCATCGGATGGGGATTTCTGCCATGTCGAACCTGTTTGGGGTGAAGATGTCTTTATGGTTAAAAGACCGCAGGGGACGCACCTTGTCAGACGAGGACATATGACACTATCCTTATGATAGTAGTAACCTGAGCCGAAACCATGAAATTAATGCAGTTAATCGATACTGCTATACTCGGTTTCCCAATTGAGTAATGAGTAATTGGTGCTTTAACACTTTAGAGGAATTAGAAGTCAAAGTAGATAAATTGTTTAAGAAGTAACACCCTGGAGGGTTGCTTCTCTCACGGGATTTCGCTTCATCGGAAATTTTGGGTCTGAAACCCCGCCGTTCTAGGTTGGCTTTACGTTAGAATTAAAAAGCCAGTCTCGAAAACCAAGTGGACGGCGCAGCACCTTGAAAACTCGGCTTAGGGGGTTCCGACCAGAAAAGCTTGGC
>NZ_JAPZRB010000162.1:0-2470 GCF_027531105.1 Microcystis sp. LE18-22.4A | reverse complement strand
TCTTTCAACTTTTAAATGGGTACGGGAGGCGATCGCTTTCCACTGTGCCTGGGTGATGGGATAACGTCCCATGTAGAAAGAAGAAACGGTTACTCGGTGTTGAGGTCTTTCCCATCTAAATCCTTCCCAACCAAATTTTTTCACCAGTTTTTCGATTTCCTCGTCTTCTGTTCCCATCAGGAAAGTTCCCCCCGGAATGGCAACCATCTCTAAGGTGATGCCGTTGCCCAAATCTTCGCTGAAATATTGGGACTGTTTCGACTCTTTTTTGATTTGCTCACCCTTCGCATTTACTCGCACCACCTCAAAGTTAAATACCTTGAGTCCAGTTTCTTGAGAAGGTTTAGGGGTCGATGACCTATTTCCCTCAGACCCCGTGACGTATTCGCGACGCGTCAAAGGAATCGAAGACTGTCTTAGAGCGATGCGCTTGATAGCTTCGATCGCCTCTAAATCGCCACGAGATGCTCCTAAGACACGAATCCATAACTGTTCAGCTAAGTCAAGATCGCCCCTATTTTCTGCTAAGGAAGCCTGATACTTTAGGGGTTGCACGTCCCTAAGCGTGGCAACTTGTTCTAACAAAATAAAATAGAGCTTGTGGGGCGGTTCTGCTTTCAGACAGGGATTCTGTCTCGGTTTCCCATATCTAGCGTTAGTTTGCTCGACTTGACGGCGCAGATATTCGTCTAGACGCTCGACCGTAGCACAATTGGCTTCTCCTTGCCGCCGCAATCCTTCCAGCAGCGTATGAGTAAATGAGCCTTGTTTCAACTCATCGATCTCCCAAGATTGCTGATTGGCAGTACAGGAATAAAAGGTTATGACTCCCTGATGCTCCTCTTCTCCAATGCCCAGACCGCCTCGGTTGTCCTCATCTCGACAGGCATCTAAAAATAGTACGACGTTATCCGCCCCAGACCGCCGCAGCCGCTCGGTGACATAATCCACCGATACAGCCGTTTCTCTTACATTGCCCGGATCACTATCCGGCAGCATCAGATAGTCTTTGTCTTGATAGCGCCTGCCATGACCAGCAAAGAAAAACCAGAGATTGTCTCCAGACTTAAGCAGGGGAGTCTCGAACTGCTTCTGAAGAAACCGCTTGAGACGACCGTAGGTTGGCTGCGTGGGAATGGGGGGACTAGCAGGAATGGGTGGAGAATCTTCGGTAAAGAGAAATATCCCACTGCGATCGAATCCTCCCTCCCCTTCACACCAAGCTTTGATCGCTTCCGCGTCTTTCTTGGCGTATTTCAGCGGCTTGAGGTTGTCATACTCGTTGATGCCGATCGCTATCACCCAGTTTTTAGCCATCTTTTCTCTTGAACTTAAATGTCATCGCTCCTTTCCCTCCTGCTTTGCCCCCGATCCCAAACAGGCTAACTTGTCCTTCCCCATTAATTTCTACAGACAGTTCCACTTCATCGAGCCGGATTTTAGTGCCTGGAGGATCGGCTTCATCGAGCATTTCCCGCATCGCTTTGAGAAAGCCCTGCATTTCTAGCTTCAGTTTGGACACATCCACTTGACTTCTTTCGGTGGCCGCAACTTCGGGCGGTCTTTCCTTTTCACCGAGCCGTCCCCCGATATCACTGCTACTTCTAGCGCCGGTGGGCGTTTTTTGAAGATCAGATTCACCCGTAATAATCCATATTTTGCTGGGAGTCGCGATATCTTCGGTCATTGTGTTGATTTCCCCTAAATGTTATCTGTTATCTCACTTGCCTTTAACCAAACATTCTAACTCCACTATCTTTCCCTCGACATCAAGCCACTACAGTGGCACCCCTGAGATAATCTTCTAGTTGGCGACCATTATCGTGACTGAGATTGCCTAGAGGTAAAGTTTCGACGCTAAAAGCTCTCACCTCGCTAACTTCTAATGTATCTTTGATCTGAAAATTCCCCGCCGCTGTCACTTCAATTAACAATGAAATGGAGTGAATGCGCGGATCACGCTCAAAAGAGGAATAAACCCCGACTAAACGCCCTAAACTGACTAAATTTAATCCTGTTTCCTCTTTTAATTCCCTTTGGGCAGTATTAAAAATATCTTCCCCCCAATCGATCATTCCCCCCGGTAGGGCCCATTTGCCGGTGTCTCTGCGTCGGATTAAAACAATTGTACCATCAGCAAGCAGCGGAATTATTGTCACCCCAGTTACAGGATGACGAAAGATAATTCCCATCACACTTTTAATAAAATGCCAAACACGACCCATATATAAAGCTAAAAAATAAAAAAAGGGGACGGGATTACTGGAGTTAGGACTTTTGCCTATTGCCTATTGCCTAACACCTATCCCCCAACCCCTAACAATATCAATCTTGACATCCTCGCCGCCCTAAAAGTGCGGCGATTCCTAAACCTCACGATTTAAGTTTCTGCTTCCACCACCGTCGCATACCACAGTTAAAAAACCATGTACTGTCTTACACAGAGTCCACAGACTTTCGCCCCATTTCA
>NZ_JAPZRB010000496.1:0-1519 GCF_027531105.1 Microcystis sp. LE18-22.4A | reverse complement strand
GCGGCGCGGGTTGGCATCATGGCAGATTCTACTGAACTTTTGAGAATAGAACAGTTGCTGATTCCCTTGATCTGGCATTGGCTCAGTCTGCTGGTGTGAAATTTGTAACAGCAGATTTACACTTATACAATTATGTTCATTTGTGAAATTTGTAACAGCAGATTTACACTTATACAATTATCTTCATTCAAGACTCAACTTTGTCGAATATTTAGGGAATTATCAATCGCCTTGATCAAAGCTGTTTTTCCCAGTCTATCAGCTAGTTAGTGCGGGGTAATCTTCCCCGGTGAATCCCTAAGTTAGGAAAAGAAATACCAACAATTATTAAATTGTACTGTAGGATACATTTATCGGGGGGGGGAGCAATTAGAACCAGAATATGTAAACTGAATTGGAGAGTGGTCTAATGAATAGCAAATTTACCCGTAGTTTCCTGGGGATCTTCGCCCTCGCTACCCTGGGAACGGCAGTTTTACCAATGCAAGTTCAAGCTTCTACAATAGTTCTAAACAGTGGCCAAGGTCTCACCCCAAGTGCCACAGATACCAACATTACCTACTGGACAAAGGGGATAGCTGTAAATCCACTGTCGCCTCCCTTCACCGCCGCCGATTTTCTCAAAGCGCAAGGGATAGGTTGTTCCGGCCCCGATATATGCGGTTCTGCCGAGGTAGTTGCACCTCACCCTGCTTGGATTCCTTCTCTCCCAAATGCTCCAGATGCGCGATGGATTAACTGGAAGGCCGGCCCGTCACCGAGTTTTGATGGTTCTCTGGCAGCTTCGGTGCTATATGCCTATCGTTTTAACGTACCTGAACCAACCATCAACAGCGCTGCGATCGAGATGTATTGGGCAATAGATGATTTCTTGGGAGAATACACTACAGCGAACGCAAATGGCGGTCCAGGACCATATTTTCCTGATCCCAACCAGATTGGAGTATATATTAACGGTAACGCCCTGGGTATTAGTTTCAGTGGTTTGGGCTATACTTCAGAATATTTTGCTTCTCAATCAATTTCGGCTGGTTTCTTAAACCCAGGATCAAACAACTGGCTTTATGTTTACCAAAGAGATGCTGGCGCTGTGGTTAGCGGTGCTATTTTCTGCGCAAGTATCAGTGTTAATGTTCCTTCTTCCGGACGCAAGCCTTGCGCTGCTCCAGTTCCCGAACCCAATTCTCTTATTGGTCTTGCAGTCCTCAGCACTCTCGGCGCAGCTTCAACCCTCAAGCGCCAAATAAAATCATCTAAACCATCAGAAAAAGAAACCACAAAAGTAGGCTAAATTGATCACCAAAAATCCAATAAATGCCCCCTTCATTCAGAGTTGAGGGGGTTTTGTTTTTGGCTCTTCGTTACTTGTTATGGTTCGATAGTGGGACTTAGGCGTTTTCGGTCAGCAAAAAAGGCTCAAACCATTACGGGACAAAGGGTTAACCTCGATTTATGATTTTCCTTGATATATCTGGGTTTCAGCGATTTTGGGCTTCTCGAAGTAAATCCCAAGCGGGGA
>NZ_JAPZRB010000177.1:0-8565 GCF_027531105.1 Microcystis sp. LE18-22.4A | reverse complement strand
TTGGGTAAGACTTTTAGACTTTTTGTCAATCAAAAAGTACCAGATATGGGAGTGGTCGGGGGGAAAATCCCTGGACTTTTTCCCTGAAAATTAGGTAATTTACCCGATGAAAATGGGTAAAACCCCACACCCCACACCCCAAACCCTACACCCTGCCCCTAGGAAAAACTTTTTCAGCAGACCCCAATTAGTCCTCGATCGCTTAAAATAGTCAAAATTACCTTATTTGTTGGCTCATGTCTCCCCTGGACAACATCGCTAAACTGTCTCACCTCACCCGCAGAGATGTTCAGAAAAATTGGTTTATCGCTACAGCAGCGGGAAAACCAATTCAACCCGTCACCCTCAATGAAAAACAATACATTATTTGGCCTGCCGGCAGACAAATCCAATATCTAACTCAAAAAATTATTGTCCCCGAACATTTAGCCGGTTATCCTTTAGCGGGAATGGAACTGAGATTAATCTTAACTTGGTGGGCGGAAGATGTCAAAATTTATGTTAATAATCAATTTATCCAAGCAGGAGACCTCTTTGATTCTTCCACCCGCATTTTACTTTCCAACTCGGTCTCTACTGGTCAAGAAATTCTTGTTACTCTCCGTTTAGTCAGTCCCAATCATGATATTGGTGGTTTGATGAAATCAGAGTTAATCTATGAACATAGCCAAGCTATCGATCCTAGTTTTGTCGCTGATGAATTAACCATTCTCCATAATTATCTGCAAACTTTTTATCCTGAAAACTTAGCGGCTTTTACCGCTACTCTCGATAATATTGACTGGGATAATGTCACCAACAAAGATAAATTTAATCGCTCCCTAGAATCAATTCGTCAATCCCTACAACCCCTCGCTAAACCGCTCAAAGAACGCAGTTTTCATCTTCTCGGCCACGCACATTTGGATCTGGCTTGGTTGTGGCCGTTGGCAGAAACTTGGCAAGTGGCAAAAAACACTTTTATCTCGGTTTTAAACCTGCAAAAAGATTTCCCTGCCCTCATATTTGGTCATTCTAGCCCCCTAATTTACGACTGGATAGAAAAACATCATCCTGACCTGTTTCAAGCAATTCTAGAGGCATATAAAGGGCAATCTTGGGAACTTTTGGGCGGGATGTGGGTAGAACCAGAAGTCAATTTGATCTCCGGGGAATCCCTATTTCGACAACTACTTTATGGACAAAAATATTTTCAAGAAAAATTTGGACAAATCACTGAAACTGCTTGGCTGCCGGATACCTTTGGGTTTCCCTACCAATTGCCGCAAATTCTTCAATCCTTTGGCATCAAATATTTTGTAACTGGGAAACTACATTGGAATGATACGACTAAATTTCCCCACGGTTTTTTCTGGTGGCAATCTCCCGATGGCAGTAAAATTCTTTCCCTAATGTCTCCTCCCAATGTTGCCGGAGTTATGGATACTAACCCAATTATTATGACCGATCATGCTCTCAATTGGGAACGGCAAACCGGCTTAAAAGATATTTTTTGGTTGCCAGGTGTTGGCGACCATGGCGGCGGTCCGACTCGTGATATGTTAGAGGTGGCCCAACGTTGGCAAAAATCTCCTTTTTTCCCCCAGTTAAAATTTAGCCAAGCAACAACTTATCTGAACAGTCTGGAGACAAGTAATCTCCCTATCTGGGATGATGAATTATATCTAGAATTCCATCGCGGTTGTTATACTACCCACGCTGACCAAAAGGCCTATAATCGTTACTGTGAAATCCTCTTGTATCAAGGAGAATTATGGTCTTCTCTGGCTAATATCTTACTAGAGATTCCCTATCCGAAAGTCGAGATAGAATCCGCATGGAAAAAGGTTTTATTAAATCAGTTTCACGATATACTGCCCGGTACTTCGATCCCCGAAGTATTTAGGGATGCTAATCAGTTATGGCGGCAAGTTATCAGCACAGTTGAAGCAATTTTAGATCAAGCTTTACAGGCAATTGCCAATCAAATTAATTTACCTAATCCCCCCCATCCCCAAGCAAAACCTTTTCTAGTTTTTAATTCTCTTAACTGGGAAAGATCCCAAGTTATCTCTTTAGCTGTAGAATCTGTAAATTGCTCGGTTTATGACTTAAATAATTGTCTCTGTCCTTCGCAATTATCCCACGACAATCAACTGTTATTTATCGCTGAAAATATTCCTGCTGTGGGTTATAAGTTATTTTGGTTAGTTGCCAATCAGCAAGCAACCGAGAAAAATTTAACTAACTGCCAATTTATTTTAGATAATGGCTTGCTTAAAGTTACTATTAACTCGGAAACGGGGGATATAGATAGTATATTTGATATAATTAATCAAAAAGAAATCCTGCAAGCTGCGGGGAACCAATTACAGGGATTTAAAGATCAAGGACAATATTGGGACGCTTGGAATATCGATCCGAATTATCAACAATATCCCTTACCTAAAACAGTATTAAAATCGATCGAATGCTTAGAATGTGGTGCCTTGCGCTGGCAGATTCGCGTGATCAGAAGTTTAGCTGATTCGGAATTTTGTCAAGATTATATCTTAGAAAAAGATTCTCCTATTCTCCAGATTAAAACTATTGTTAATTGGCAGCAAGAACATACTTTAGTAAAAACCGCTTTTCCTCTCACCCTAAACAGCGATTTTACCACCTATGAAATTGCCTGTGGTGCGATCGAGCGTTCCCACGAACCAGAATCACCAAAATGGGAAGTTTACGGTCATAAATGGGCGGATTTAACCGATACAGAGGCAAACTACGGGGTGAGTCTTTTAAATAATAATAAATATGGCTATGATGCTACTAACCAGCAACTGCGATTAACTCTGTTGAGAAGTCCCCGATGGCCCGATCCCGAGGCGGCTCTGGGGAAACAAGAATTTACCTATGCAATATATCCCCATCAAGGTAACTGGAAAACGGCGAAAACTGTCCATCACGCTTGGCAGTTAAACTTACCTGTCACCGTTGTTTTTATTACTAATTCTTATCGATCAAACCAGTTGCCACCCGTGGCACAATGGTTAAAATTATCGGCCGATAACTTAATTTTAATGAGTTTCAAACAAAGTGAAACATCCTTTCGGGGTTGGGTAATGCGCGTTTATGAATGTCAGGGAGAAAACGCTGTTATTGATTGGCAAAATCAATTACAATTAACAATAAAAGAATCGATCGACGGTTTAGAAAGAGCGATCGATCCTGTTGAGCAACTTTCTCCTTGGCAGATAGCCACATGGTTATTAAAGAATTAATCTTCGTGATCTTCAAAAGGATCGCTTAATTCTGCAGCTGGCGGTCCAAAAGCGGTATAAAGAGCTAAAACGGTAATCCCCACCAAAGCGGCAGCGATCGAAATACCCAAAATTGTTGCAGTTTCCATAAAATAAAATTTGCTTAGATACAGTCTGTATCTTATCTTAACAAAATATAACCGATCTCGCCGTCGATAGCGATCGCTAATCTGGCCGGTTGCATTGCTGTTATCTCATGCCCGATAATGCTGAAAGGATCGACTCAATAGCGATCAAACTAAACCAGAAAAATTATTATGAAGAAACTCCTACAGGGACTAGAAAAGTTCCAGAGTGGTTATTTTGATGAACATCGGCAATTATTTGAGCAACTCTCCCACGGACAAAAACCGAGAATCCTGTTTATCACCTGTTCCGATTCCCGTATCGATCCTAACCTAATTACCCAAGCGGAGGTGGGGGAATTATTCGTAATTCGTAATGCGGGAAATATAATTCCTCCCTACGGAGCAACCAATGGTGGTGAAGGTGCATCTATAGAATATGCTATCAACGCTCTCGGCATCGAGCAAGTGATTATCTGCGGTCACTCCCATTGTGGAGCGATGAAAGGTTTGTTAAAATTGCAAAGTCTGGCCGATGAAATGCCTTTAGTTTACGATTGGTTAAAGCAAGCAGAAGCTACTCGACGTTTAGTTAAGGATAATTACAAAGAACTAGAAGGAGAAGAACTGATCGAGGTGACAGTAGCAGAAAATGTTCTCAATCAGTTAAGTAATTTGCAAAGCTATCCAATTATTCGTTCCCGATTACATCAGGGTAAATTGTCCCTACACGGTTGGATTTTTCGGATTGAAACCGGCGAAATTTTAGCCTATGATCCCATCCTACACGATTTTGTCGCTCCCCATAGTAAAATTACCCATCCCGAAGCAGCAGACAATTTACCCTCTAGTCGTCACCTTCCCAATAGTCATCCCTTCAAGATTTCTGAGGATTATATCCGGACTCATGCGGACGTAAAAAAAGCGACTCCTGCGGTTAATACTGTGGCGAAAAAGAATGGCTCCTCAACCCAAAAACCGGGCTACACTTATTTAGACCCCTCCCAAGCTGATCGCATTTATCGCGGTTCGAGAAGTTAATTAGGGATTAGAGAAATTCTCTAGAGATGTGCTTATTACCGTCTCTAGAGTGGCAGTTAAGGGCAAGAGCCTTCCCGGTTGATAATGACCGTAATCTGGGACAATCAGCCTAACATCTGGTGACAGCATCGGCAAGTCAGCAACGCTCAGTGTTAGGAAAGCTAATAGCTATTGCTTTTTACTTAAAAAATATGGTATGATGGAAAACTGTCAGTTTTACGAAAGCCGATGAAAACGGAAGAGATTATCAAATCAATCGAAGCCGAGTATCTCAAGAGCGATCTGCCCATTATCCATGTCGGTGACACGATCCGGGTAGGGGTGCGAATCGTTGAAGGAGATAAAGAGCGGATTCAGCCCTACGAGGGCATTGTCATCGCCAAACGCCATGGCGGTATCAACGAAACGATTACAGTACGCAAAGTCTTCCAGGGTGTGGGAGTAGAAAGAGTCTTCCTGCTCCACTCGCCGCGGGTTGCCAGTATCAAGATCATCCGTCGTGGTAAAGTACGTCGGGCGAAACTCTACTATCTGCGCGATCGGGTTGGCAAAGCCACCAGGGTACAAGAACGTTTCGATCGCCCTCTCTAAAAATTTTCCGGCGACAGCCTAACCAAGAAAGTTGCTCAATCGCCAACAACTACGCTATAATAAATAAAGGCCTTAAAAAAGCCAAATAGTTTAGCGAATGGGCGCTCTTAGTTCAGTTGGTAGAACGCAGGTCTCCAAAACCTGATGTCGGGGGTTCAAGTCCTCCAGGGCGCGTTTGGTAATCACCAAGCCGATAACTGCAAAGGACATGATCTAAATGTCTGGGGGTTAGTGTGGGTTGTCCGGTGAAAATGATAAGTTAAGGATAGCTTGAGTATCATTTTAAGGAGTAGCGATCGTGGCCAAAAAAGAAACCCTAGAAAAAGACACGAGCGACAAGAAAGAGGGAAGCTCCTTTCAGGTCAAGGAATTCGTCAATGAAAGCAAAGAAGAACTCGCCAAAGTCGTCTGGCCTTCCCGTCAGCAACTTTTGAGTGAATCGGCGGCCGTGATGTTAATGGTGACTTTGGTAGCCACTCTCATCTATCTGATTGATAAATTCTTTGCCTGGGGTGCGGGGAAGGTGTTCCCATGAATCTAGAAGAAGAGCAGTTTCCCGAAGAAGTCAATCTCAGCGGCCTACCGAAAAAACCCCGTTGGTATGCCGTGCAAGTGGCTTCCGGTTGTGAGAAACGGGTCAAAGCCAATTTGGAACAGCGCATCCACACCCTCGATGTGGCCGATCGCATTCTACAAGTTCAGATTCCCCAAGCGGCCACCGTCAAAGTCCGCAAGGATGGTTCACGGCAACATGGTGAGGAAAAAGTCTTCCCCGGTTATGTCCTGATCAAAATGATCATGGATGATGACGCTTGGCAGGTGGTAAAAAACACCCCCCACGTGATCAATTTTGTCGGGGCCGAACAAAAGCGCCACTACGGACGCGGCCGCGGTCACGTCACCCCGCTACCCTTGAGTATGTCAGAAGTCGATCGCATCTTCAAACAAGCTCAGATTCAAGAACCCGTCGTCAAAATCAATATGGAAGTTGGCGATCAAATCTTGGTTCTATCTGGTCCATTTAAGGACTTTGAAGGGGAAGTGATCGAAGTTAGTCCCGAGCGCGGCAAACTCAAGGCCCTGCTCTCCATTTTTGGTCGGGATACCCCGGTCGAATTGGAATTTAATCAAGTCGAAAAACAAAACTAAATCATGGCTAAAAAAGTCGTCGCAATTATTAAACTAGCTTTACCTGCTGGTAAGGCTAACCCTGCTCCTCCGGTCGGTCCTGCTTTGGGTCAACACGGGGTAAATATTATGGCGTTCTGTAAAGATTACAACGCTAAAACCGCCGATCAGGCCGGCATGATCATCCCTGTGGAAATCTCCGTTTTTGAGGATCGGAGTTTTACCTTTGTCCTCAAAACTCCCCCCGCTTCCGTTCTCATCCGTAAAGCGGCCGGTGTGGAAAGAGGTTCCAACGAACCCAACAAGAAATTTGTCGCCACCATTACCCGCGACCAATTACGGGAAATCGCCCAAACTAAACTGCCCGATCTTAACGCTAACGACATCGAAGCGGCCATGAATATTGTGGCGGGAACGGCCAGAAATATGGGTGTCAAGATCTCAGACTAAATCTTATTTCGGGGAGAAGTTAAGCTTCGTTATTACCCAAGGAGCAACAAATCAGATGGTAAGAAAAGTTTCACGACGTTTGCGAGATGCCCAGGCTAAGGTAGAAAATAAAGCCTACGAGCCATTAGAGGCACTGACATTATTAAAGGAATTAGCGACGGCGAAATTCGACGAAACCGCCGAAGCTCATATTCGTTTAGGTATCGATCCTAAATATACCGACCAACAACTGCGGACAACGGTAAGTTTACCCAAAGGAACCGGACGCACGGTGCGAGTAGCGGTCATTACTCGCGGGGAAAAGGTACAGGAAGCGAACAACGCCGGGGCCGATATCGTTGGTTCGGAAGAATTAATCGAAGAAATCGCCAAGGGGATGATGGATTTCGAGGTGTTGATCGCCACCCCCGATATGATGCCGAAAGTGGCTAAATTAGGTCGTCAACTCGGTCCGCGGGGTTTAATGCCCTCACCGAAAGGGGGAACCGTAACCACGGATTTAACCGGGGCAATCTCTGAGTTTAAAGCGGGTAAATTGGAATTCCGGGCCGATCGCACCGGGATCGTTCACGTTCAATTTGGCAAAGCTTCTTTTAGTGCCGAGGATCTGTTAGTCAATTTGAAAGCTTTACAGGAAACGGTGGACAGAAACCGTCCTTCCGGGGCCAAAGGTCGTTACTGGCGTACAGTTTACGTTTCTTCTTCTATGGGGCCATCGATTCAAGTGGATATTAGCGCGCTGCGGGATCTGAAATTAGCAGAAGGTTAATGACAGTTATTTTTTCTGAAAAAGCCTCCAAGTAATTGGGGGTGTTTTTTGGTGATTTTATCTATTCTAAGATCATTGATTTTCATTTTTGGGTTCTTCTATAATCAATACAGCCTGATATTGTCCTTCTGTTAAATTTGAGGGAACTTGTACGGTTAATTGACCTTCATTGTTAACGAATGCTTCAACTTCAATGGTTTTCATGTTAACATATCTCTCTTCATTTTCTGCTATAATTTTAACGGTAGAAGCATCCTTATCTGCTAAAGATCGAGCATACTTTCCTCTGACTGCACTTTTTAAATGAGACTCCGTTAAAACCTGAGAATAATCATCTAACATTTCATCATCTTTGAGGGGATCATTGATTACTTTGTTCGTAGATTTTTCTTTCATGTTTAGTTACTCTCCTAGCACTAATGATTCTGATGTTTTCTTGTCTTTCAGCATGAACAACTAAAAGCAAGCGGTTTTGACTAGAATAACCAATTGTCAAAAAACGATCTTCTAAGATTGAATGAGTAGGATCATCTAAAGTCAAAGAATAGGTATGCTCAAAGACAGTTTTAACCTCATTAAAAGAAATATCGTGTTTTCTCAGATTTATCTTAGCTTTATCTTCATCCCATTCAAAATTAGTCGTCACCATCTCAATTATACACAATAAATAAAATAAGTGGTATAAAAATCGCCCACCTTACTATGGTAAACCTTTAGTTAACTAAAGTGCGCCAGCCTTTGGCTATATCCTTTCGGGATCGCTCTATCTTGATCTTTATAGATGTTGGAAAAAAAACAATAAATTTGTGATACTGTTATCATTTTGACAAGTTATTGATGCTCTTTCTCAAGAAGATCGTCTATCTCAATGGAGCGAGAGGACTCCCGTTAAACCGCTACGCGGTTAACGGGAGATGAATCGCGACCAGAATAAAACTAACGCGGTAGGGTTTCCACTTTCGGGGAGTTTTTTTGGTTCTCGACGTATTTTTTTAGTTGTTCGATGGTAACGCCGCCACAACTAGCCACGAAATAACCTCCCGTCCAAAAATAAGGTTTATTGTCGAAATACTTGGCCGCCAAATCAGGAAATTCCTTTCTAATTAAGCGACTACTAACTGTTTTAAGGTTAGCGATTAATTTGGATAAAGCGATGTCAGGTTTGTCATCGATAATCAGGTGAACGTAATCCGATTCACCGTTGAAATCAAGCAACACGCTTTCCCATTTCGTCAGC
>NZ_JAPZRB010000407.1:0-5783 GCF_027531105.1 Microcystis sp. LE18-22.4A | reverse complement strand
TTTAGACTTGTTTTCCCTCAAAAAGTGCCGACCTTTGGAGTGATTGGGGGGAAAATTCAGGTACTTTTTCCCTGAAAATTAGGTAATTGACCCCCTGAAAATGGGTAAAACCCCACACCCCACACCCCACACCCCACACCCAGCCCCCAGGAAAAGCTTTTTCAGCAAACCCTAAGGAAACTGTTCAGTATCTAACCCTCTGCCAATTGCCTCGGTTGATTCCCATCCACATCAGGTAATTTTAGTTGCTCGCCATGGAAATCTGGATTATTTTACGTTTTTCAATCGCCGCTGCCATTATCGCTTTAGTTTGCTGGTCTTTAGCCAGTGCCGTGCGCGATAGTTGGCAAGTTGCCCGACGGATGCACTCCATCCCTTGCTCCCACTGCCGCTACTTTACCAACGATTATCGCCTCAAATGTAGTGTACAACCCAGGAGCGCCAACACCGAACAAGCGATCGACTGCGGCGATTATTTTCCCAGGGCCTAGTCGGCAATAATACCGAAAAGCTGTTCGAGATGGTGCGAAATTTGCTAGTCTAGGCTAAATAGGTCTGAAATAGTATAGAAACGTGGATACAATTATTGGTCGGGGCAAAACAGCCCGTAGAGCTTACGGTATCGATGAAATCGCACTTGTACCCGGAGTGCGAACCCTCGATCCTAGTTTAGCCGATACCCGTTGGTCTCTCGGCAATATCGAGCGGGAAATCCCGATTATCGCCAGCGCTATGGATGGGGTGGTGGATACTAAAATGGCCGTCCTTCTCTCCGAGTTGGGGGCGCTAGGGGTACTAAACCTCGAAGGTATTCAAACTCGTTACGAGGATCCTAACCCGATTCTTGATCGCATTACCGCAGTCGGCAAAGCAGAATTCGTCGGTTTAATGCAGGAACTCTACGCAGAACCGATTAAACCGCAACTAATCGAGCTTCGTATCCAAGAAATTCAAGAAAAAGGCGGTATTGCGGCAGTTAGCCTCACCCCTGCCGGTGCCGTCAAATACGGTGCTATCGTCGCCCAAGCAGCGGCCGATATTCTCTTTGTCCAAGCAACCGTTGTTTCCACTGCCCATTTATCCCCGGAAGCTATCACCCCCCTCGATTTAGTGCAACTGTGCCAAGAAATGCCCCTTCCCGTGGTTTTGGGCAACTGCGTCACCTACGAAGTCGCCCTTAACCTGATGAAAACCGGGGCAGCCGGGGTTTTGGTCGGTATCGGTCCGGGGGCCGCCTGTACTTCTCGCGGCGTTTTAGGGGTGGGAGTTCCCCAAGCCACTGCTGTGGCCGATTGTGCCGCCGCTAGGGACGATTTTTTCCAAGAAACCGGTAAATACGTCCCCGTTATTGCCGATGGTGGCATTATTACCGGCGGTGATATCTGCAAATGTATCGCCTGTGGCGCCGATGCGGTGATGATTGGTTCTCCCATTGCCCGGTCCGTGGAGGCCCCCGGCCGCGGTTTTCACTGGGGTATGGCCACACCTAGTCCGGTTCTACCCCGGGGAACCCGAATTAGTGTGGGCAGTACGGGAACTATTGCCGAAATCCTCGTTGGACCGGCAAAATTAGATGATGGTACTCATAACCTCTTGGGGGCGCTGAAAACCAGTATGGGAACTTTGGGTGCTAAGAACTTAAAGGAAATGCAACAGGTGGAAGTGGTGATTGCCCCCTCGCTGCTGACGGAGGGTAAAGTCTATCAAAAGGCCCAGCAGTTAGGTATGGGTAAATAAAAGTTATCGGTGAACAGTGAGCGGTTATCTGCTTCTCGGAGCAGTTTTTGATTTTTGCCAGAGATGGATTTTCTGCTTGGGATTACCATCACCTTCAGGTTCGGTTCTACCGACCCCCACTATCTCAAAAAACTGTTAAATTGGAAGGGAGCATCTCATTTATGCAAGCGAGTAATTATACTTGTCCCTAAAACTGGTTTCTAGCAAGGCTTTCAAAATAGCTTGACATAAAACCTGATTTAGGGGTTACAAAGGTGAGATGCTCCCAATTGGAAATTGGAAGAACCAAAAGGATAATTTAAAAAAATTGAGTTAAGGAGATCAAAGGTGTATAGAGAAAACGATCGCCCTCACAATTTATTCGGTACCGATAGTGAATTTTCCGAGAGTTTGTGGCAGTATGTCCAGACCTTAAGTCCAGAAACAATCGCCCAACTCTCGAAACCGGAGTCCCAAGAGGTTTTCCAAGTGATGGAACGCAACATTATCGGACTTTTGGGCAACCTTCCTTCGGAACATTTCGGGGTCACTATCAGTACCAGTCGCGAACATCTGGGCCGGTTATTGGCCTCAGCAATGATGAGTGGTTACTTTCTCCGCAATGCTGAACAGAGAATGAATTTTGAAAAATCCCTCGCTAGTCTCCAGAGTGGTTCTAGCGATGTTTAAAGTTGAGCGGTAGTTAGGTTAGTTGGAAAGGGAAAAAGAAGCAATCGGTAATCAGCTATCAGTTGTCCATTTTTAGTTGTCTTTTATTGCATTAGTTAGCCATATAACTTTTATCTGACTAATAACTGATAACTAATAACTGATAACTGATAACTGATAACTGATAACTGATAACTGATAACTGATAACTGATAACTGATTAAAGACAGTTTTGCTGCCAGAGTAGTTCTTTTTCGATTCCCTGTTTTTCTCCGGGAGGGACAGTCCTTTCCCGCATGATATAAAGTTGCAGGGATTTAATCTGTTGATCACTACCGTGCTGCTGATTCCAGTTTTGACAGAGATACTGACCAAACTCTCCATAAACTGACCGACCGATAGCTCGATTAAGATTAATAAAATATTGTCGCCACTGCATGGTTTTATACAAACGATTGCGATCGCTTTCGGTGGGTTTATCCCAAATTACCGGCTGTCCTTCCCTAAATAAATCTACCGTGGAACCATCGGCTAATTGACTTACTGCCACAAACCAAGCATCATCGCGAGGGGGAGAAGGGGCAAAAATAGTCCAATATTGGTCCAAACGGCTAACTTTTGCCAGAATATCAATTGTATTAAAAGTACGACGGGTGAGCAAGCGATCGAGGGACTGAATTAAAGGTGTATTTAAATCGCCTCTAATGGCCGATTGCCGGACAAAACTGCGTAAATTCCAGATACTGGTCAACAATAAGAAGAAAATTACCAAAATATTTAAAGGTAAAGAGGATTTAATCGTCAGGGGACGAAACTTGAGAGGTTTGGTGAAATTGCCCATAAAACGACGATGGGAGGCAATCCACTCATAAATTCTCGTTCCCACGGCCATAAGGGGCGGTAAACGCAAAATTGGTGCTAAAAACCAGAAAATTGGCGAAAGACTGACAATATAAACCAATGCTGACCATTTAAACTGACGTTTTCCCTGCCAATCTTCCACCACCCAAGAATTTTCGGCCACCATATCCTCGTATATTGAGGGGTTATCCTGAGCGACTAACAGGGGAGTGCCGGGTAAAATGAGAAAAGTGCGGAGAAGATGAACAACTTTTTTGCAAAATCCACAATCTCGATCATAATTAATCCTTAAACCTTCTCTTTCTGGGTTTATTATCCGTTTTTGTCCCCAATCCCAGACTAAGCTAGGGATGATGGGCAACCAATGGGTAACACTCAAAAACGGGAAAATTCCCAGATGAAAACTGAGACCAAAACCGATATGTAAGAGAATAAACGAGAGAATAGCGACTATTTTAAAGAAACTATTGCGAAAGGGAATAAAAATTAGCAGTGGACCCACCCATTCCAAGATTAACGCTGAAAAGGTGAGGATTTCTAGTAATTGTGGCGGTAAAGATCGTAAAAAACCGGCAAAAGCAGTACCGTATTGATCGTAACTGAGAGAGTAATAAACGGCTGTACCGTCGGGCCACCAAGTCTCACTTTTGGTTTTAAAGGCCGCTGACCACATATAGATGTAACACACCTGTATCATAAAAGCCACCGTGGCAGCCGAAACCACACGCTTGGGTAGGGGGTTGGGATTGGTGTTTAAGGCACTTTCCACGGAATAACAGGCACCAAGGGGTAAAAACATCGCCCAGAATAATACTGCCCGGATTACGTCATCGGCGGCAAATAGTAACAGGGGGTTGCGATGATGTAAAGAGACGATTAGCGCCCAAGTGGCGATCGTGGCTAAACGGGTATGATAGCCAATTAACAGCAATAATGCGATCGCTATAGCGACAATAAACAGGATACTCTGCACCAGCACCGAGTCACTGAGAGCAAAAATAGACCAGTAAAAAGGACTGGCAGAGACTTTCGATAAGCTTTCTAGGGGTAAAACCCCCAATCCGCTGTAATGGGCAGTTACTTGGCTAAAACGAACCGATAAATCTACTAAAACCACTAACGCCAAGGCAATGCGAAATAAAGCCAGCGATCGCAGGTCAAACCCGAAAATCTCTGCCAGTCTTTGTCTAAATGATTTTTTCATTATCGCCATAGGATGATGATTCCCTCCACTTCTTCAATAAACCTACTTTATAGCAAGTAAAAAGGCCAAAGGCAAAAGAAAGCTGTCAGTATTCTCCGAGTCAGTATTCTCCGAGTCAGGACTCATCGTTCGCTCAATTTTTCGGGAGTGCAGGAGTAAAATCGGTTGAAAGACTTGCCCCGTAAAGATTAGAGCGAAACCAGCGACTTCACTAGACCTCTTGCATAATTTTTTTATTGTATAATGGAGGGTTTGGCTTTTTTCTCAATTTTTAGATGGAAGTGGAAAAAAGAATAAAATGTGATCTTAGGTCAGGAAATCATACTAAATCCGTTGAGTATAGGCTACTTATGAGGATAGGCACTCATGCAAAAGCAGGAATAGATAATCAGTCTTTAATAACAGGATTTAGTATCATCTATACTTTTGCTATGTTTATTAGCAAAAGTATGGATTATCAAGACTTATCAGATGAACAGTTCAAACGCCGTTTCGGCGTGTATAAACAAACATATAGAAAGATGGTAGAATCAGTAAAAAGTGTTAAAGCTGAATCTAATTCAGTATCTAAAAGGGGACCGAAACCTAAACTATCTATAGAAGAACAAGTTTTAGTAACGTTAGAATATTGGCGAGAATATAGAACATCTTTTCACATTGGTACAAGCGGTCAAATATCAGAATCAACTATAGGTCGGATTGTAAATAAGACGGAAAAAATGCTTTGACAATCGGGAAACTTCCGTTTAAAAGGAAAAAAAGCTCTACTAAATCAAGCAGAGATACCAGTCGTAACGGTAATGGATGTAACGGAAACTCCCAGGGAACGCCCCCAAAAGAAACAGAAAGATTTTTTTGGGGGTAAAAGAGGTTATCATACTTGAAAATCCCAATTAGTAGCTGATAAAAATACCGGGGAAATTATCTGTGTCTTTTGTGGGAAAAGTAGAGGTCATGATTTTAGTTTATTTAAAAAAAGTCGAATTCGTTTTCATCCTTTAACTACTAGCAAAGAAGACAGTGGTTATCAGGGAATAGCTGCATACCATAGTAATAGTTATACACCGAAAAAGAAACCGAAAAATAGAAAATTAACAGAGTTAGAGAAGCTTTATAACAAGGCTTTAGCCAAAGAAATGATTATCATTGAACCTATAAATAGGAAACTCAAAATCTTGAAAATCTTATCCTGTAAATAGGGTCTGCTGAAAAAGTTTTTCCTAGGGGCAGGGTGTAGGGTGTGGGGTGTGGGGTGTGGGGTTTTACCCATTTTCATCGGGTAAATTACCTAATTTTCAGGGAAAAAGTCCCGGAATTTTCCCCCCGACCACTC
>NZ_JAPZRB010000262.1:0-4715 GCF_027531105.1 Microcystis sp. LE18-22.4A | reverse complement strand
TTTGTGGAAGCCTTGGCAGCTTTTCGGACAGCGATGTCTTTCCGTTTCTTTGAGTGGCTGACCGAGAATCGGGATGTGTTTGCCGCTTACAAAGCCAGTTTAGGCTTTGTTTGGGCTTGAAATTTGTTTAAGTCCCACTATGTCTAATCGCGCAGGAGTTCCCCAGTGAGTCCAGAAACCCTTTTAGAACCAACCCTAGTTGATCCCACTCCCAATTTAAACCCGAATCAACCCTTCGATCGAGATAGTTTTAACAGCTATGTGATGAATACTTATGGTCGTTTTCCCATTGCGATCGCCAAAGGGTTAGGCTGTCTTCTCTGGGATACTTCCGGTAAACAATACCTTGATTTTGTCGCAGGAATTGCCACCTGTACCCTCGGTCACGCACACCCCGCTTTAATTGAAGTGGTTAGCCAGCAAATCCAAAAACTCCATCATGTCTCGAATTTATACTATATTCCCGAACAAGGGGAACTAGCTAAATGGATTGTCGATCATTCCTGCGCTGATAAAGTCTTTTTCTGTAATTCTGGTGCGGAAGCGAACGAAGCGGCGATTAAATTAGTACGAAAATATGCCCATACGGTGCTAGATTTCCTCGAACAGCCGGTTATTTTAACCGCTCACGCTAGTTTTCACGGTCGGACTTTAGCTACCATCACCGCAACCGGTCAACCGAAGTATCAAAAAGACTTTGAACCCCTGATGCCGGGGTTTGCCTATATTCCCTATAATGATATCGAAGCGGTGGAAAATGCGATCGCTGATCTCGATGAGGGTAATCGTCGTGTGGCCGCGATTATGTTGGAACCGCTGCAGGGTGAAGGGGGAGTTCGTCCAGGGGATATCGAATATTTCCAACGTTTACGGCAAATTTGCGACGAAAATAACATTTTGCTTGTCTTTGATGAAGTACAGGTGGGAGTCGGAAGAACTGGTAAACTCTGGGGTTATGAGAATTTAGGAGTGGAACCGGATATTTTCACTTCTGCTAAGGGTTTAGCGGGTGGTATTCCCATCGGTGCGATGATGTGCAGAAAATTCTGTGATGTGTTTGAACCGGGTAGTCATGCGAGTACCTTTGGAGGTAATCCTTTCGCTTGTGCCTCAGCTTTAACAGTATTACAAACCATTGAACGGGATCATCTTCTCGAAAATGTCCAGCAGCGAGGGGAACAGTTACGCAGCCGTTTACGCGTGATTGCTTCTCAATATCCCCATCTATTTGTCGATGTGCGCGGTTGGGGTTTAATTAACGGTATGGAAATTAATTCAGAAAGTGAGTTGGTTTCATCTACTATTGTTAATGCAGCCTTGGCCGAGGGTTTATTAATTGCTCCCGCAGGTCCGAAAGTTCTCCGTTTTGTACCTCCTTTAATTGTCTCGGAAACAGAAGTAGATGAGGCTATGGATAAGCTAGAAGCAGCCATCGCTAAAGTGGTTTAATTTCAGTTATCAGTTATCAGTTATCAGATGTAAGTTTTAAGTTGACAGTTTCCAGTTAAGAGTCAATTATTTTTGAGCTTTATCCCCCCTAACTGTCACCTTTTCACTGGACTAGGGGAGGATAAATCTACTGTTGTTCGGGGCAAATAAAATGATCACTTCTGAACCTATTTATTCTCTCCCTAAAACCCCTCCTTTAGAAAATGGGGATCAACTAAGTCGCCAGGAATTTGAGTGCCGTTATCAGAACCTTTCTGAAGTAAAAAAAGCCGAATTAATTGAAGGAATAGTTTATATGTCTTCTCCTGTACGAGTGCAGAGTCATGGAGAACCTCATTCTGATATTTTAACTTGGTTAGGGGTCTATAAAGCCGCCACAATTGGGGTGATGTCTGCGGATAATACTACAGTGCGTCTGGATGCAGATAATGAAGTACAACCAGATGCTTTACTAAGAATTAAAATTGCTGGACAATCAACTATTAGTGACGATGATTATATCGAAGGTGCGCCGGAATTAATCGTAGAAATCGCCGCTTCTAGTGCTTCCTATGATCTCCACCATAAATGGCGAGTTTATCGTCGTAATCAAGTGCAAGAATATCTTGTTTGGCGAGTTTATGAACGTCAATTAGATTGGTTCCGATTAAATGCTGGAGAATATATTAAACTTGAACCCGATAGTCGAGGGATAATTTACTCGCAGGTTTTCCCCGGTCTTTGGTTAGATGTTAATGCTTTATTAGCGGGTAACTTAGGACAGGTTTTGACAGTTTTACAGCAAGGTTTAGCCAGTCAAGAACATCAAGATTTTCTGAAAATATTATCTCAAAAAACTAATAACTGATTTATGTGGCATCCTGACGCTTATCAAGCTTTAATTGCCGAAAATTATCCTCAAGTTGCGGCAATCTACGAGGAACTAATCGATAACAATCCTGAAAATGTTTCTGACTATTGGTACTTGGGAGTTGCCTATCTTCTGCAAAATTTAGCAGCAGAAGCGCAGGTAATGTGGCAAAATGTTTTCAGGGAAGGTAATCTGGAAGAAGTTAAGCAATGGCAAGCAGAATTAGAAGCGGTTTTAGACGCAGAAGCGCGACGACAACAAAGAAAAGGTGATCTGGCAGCTGTAGAATATTTTCGCTATCATCTACAGGAAATTGTTCCCAAGTCAATTAATAATTTATTAGCTTTATTCGACTTAGCTTTAGATTTAGAAATATTTGATCCTGAAGAACTACTTAATTATCCTATTCAAGACAATCTCAGATCTAATCCCGATCGAGAATTGCTTTTAAATGTAGTTCTCAAAAGTCTTTTATATCCCCATGAATTAACTTTAGATTTAGCTCAAGCAAGTTTACCCTACCTGGAGGAATTAGCCGATAGTTTTATCCCGCAAGCTTTTCAGATAGCAGCACGAGTCACCAACGAGCAACAAAGTCCCACTTTTGGAGTGGAAATTATTAAACTTTGTCTGCAATTAAGACCAAATGATCTGAGTCTTTTGGAACAATTGGTTAACCTCTATATTTTAGCAGAAGACTTTGATAATTCTTTGATAACTGCCTATCAATTCCGAGAAATTTGTCTAACTCCAACCCTAAAGTTATACAGTAATTATCTGATTTTGTTAATACTTTTGCGCTGGGGAGTTTGGCAAGAAATTGATCATATTTATCAAGAATATCATGATTTATTACAGGAATTAACCCGTCAAAAAAATATCACTTTAGAACCGATTATTAAAACTAGCTTTCTCAATGTTTCTAGTCCCCTACCCTACCTAGGCGATCGAGCCTTAGCCAACCGAAAATTAACTAATTGCGTCGCCGAAATTTTCCTTGATAATAATAGTTTTAAAACTCCTTTAATTACAAACGAAAAAGCTTCAGAAAAACTAACTATTGGTTATCTTGCCAGTACCTTAAAACATCATTCCGTCGCTTGGTTAAGTCGTTGGTTAATTCACCATCATGATCGAGAAAAATTGCAAATAGCCATCTATACTATTAACCAAGAAGAAGATGAAATTACCCGTCAATGGTTCCGGGATAGCCGAGATATTATCCGTCATTTTCCCTACGCTCAAAATCCCCTAGAAGTTGCCCAACAAATTCAACAGGATCAGATAGATATTCTAGTAGATTTAGATAGTTTAACCCATAATCTCACCAATCAGATTATCGCCCTGAAACCCGCAGCAAAACAAGTGACTTGGTTAGGTTGGGATGCTTCTGGATTAGCAACTATTGATTACTATATCGCCGATCCCTACGTTTTACCCCAGCAAGCGGAGGAATATTATCGAGAAAAAATCTATCGTTTACCAGAGACATATTTAGCAGTGGATGGTTTTGAAATCGGCACTCCCAATCTCCGTCGAGAAGATTTAGAAATTCCCCCCGATGCTACCATCTATTTTTCCGCACAAAGTGGCATGAAACGCCATCCTGATACCATTAAACTTCAGATGAAAATTCTCGCACAAGTCCCTAATAGTTATTTTCTGATTAAGGGAGTCGGTAAGGGCTCTTCTGGTTTCTGTGTGGAAACGAGGTCTATACTGATAGAATATCCGCAAAATAGTCCTAAAAGTCTTGCCCAGTAAGCATTTCACGATTCCATAAGCAAAAATTATCACACAAAGTCGAGAAGAGCCCGGTAAGACTGAAAAAATTCAAGAATTATTTACTGAAATAGCGATTCGGGAGGGAGTTAATCCCCAAAGATTGCGGTTTTTACCGAGAGATATCGATGAATATACCCATCGCGCTAATTTACAGATTGCCGATGTGGTGTTAGATACCTATCCCTACAATGGTGCTACCACCACCTTAGAAGTTTTATGGCAAGGAATCCCTTTAGTTACATTGGTAGGAGAACAATTTTCCGCCCGCAATAGTTATACTTTTATGATTAATGCTGGTATTGAAGCCGGAATTGGCTGGAATGAGGCAGAATATATCGACTGGGGAGTAAAATTAGGACTCGATCGCTCCCTTCGTCAAGACATCAGCCATCAACTGTTAGGAAATCGTGACACAGCCCCGCTCTGGCAAGGGAAAAAATTCGCTCAAAATATGGAAAATGCCTATTTAAAAATCTGGGAGGGAAGTTGATATTGACATCCTCGCCGCCCTAAAAGTGCGGCGATTCCTAAACCTCACGATTTAAGTTTCTGCTTCCACCACCGTCGCATACCACAGTTAAAAAACCATGTACTGTCTTACACAGAGTCCACAGACTTTCGCCCCATTTCA
>NZ_JAPZRB010000161.1:0-1532 GCF_027531105.1 Microcystis sp. LE18-22.4A | reverse complement strand
AAAGTTTTTCCTGGGGGTAGGAGTCAGTAGCCGGTCGTCAGGAGCCGGTCGTTTTAGGCTTTGTTGCCCTTGTTTTTTGTACCAAGCGATGTACTACAAGAAGGATAATGCAAGGTTTTTGAACGTCCCAATCCTATTTTCGCAGCACTAACATCGGACTTTAACAGGTCAAAAGCTTTATTTTAAAAGGGTTTTACCATTATTCAGCAAACCCTAAATAAAAGCAATCTGCTGACTACTGACGCCCCAGACTCCTGACTCCCCAGACTCCTGACTTGAAAGAGGGTGTAGGGTGTGGGGTGTGGGGTGTGGGGTGTAGGGTGTAGGGAAGGAAACCTCTTTCATCTGTGGGGGTGAAAATTTTTTCATCGGGACTGACTCCTAATCCCAGCAACAAACTTTTTCAGTAAACCCTAATTAGAGATTTTTCAGTACAAAGGCTCTAAAATGGCCAGTGCCAGTTATTGGCCAGAAGACTTGTTTTTTCGGTCTTGTGGCTTTATCATGGGTACTGTGTGGTGTGTGTGATGTGAAGGAGTAAGATGACTGCTAATAGCCAACTTATCTCCGTCAAGGCTCTACAAGCTTTGATGAAGCGAGGGTTCAAACCTTCGGTCTCTGGTAGACGGCATCAAAAATCTTGGTTAATAGCTTTAGACGGCGATACCTCAAAACGATTATTCGATATCGTTTTCTCCCTATCGGTTCTAATTTTCTTTTCGCCGCTTTATTTAATCTTAGCCTTATTGATCGCGATTAGTTCCCCCGGTCCGGTCTTCTATGTGCAGAAGCGCGTCGGTCAAAACTTCCAGCATTTCAACTGTATCAAGTTCCGTACTATGGTAATGGATGCTGATAAGGTGTTAGAGAGACTGATGGAAGACTCTCCCCAACTGCGGGCAGAATTCGAGGATAATTTCAAGCTTAAGGACGATCCTCGCATAACTTGGATTGGCAAATTTCTCCGCTTAACCAGTTTAGACGAGTTTCCCCAATTCTGGAACGTCCTGCGAGGAGATATGAGCGTCGTCGGTCCGCGGCCTTTAGTTCCCGAAGAATTGCAGAAATATGGCAATCGCATCGACAAAGTTTTAACTATTCGCCCCGGTTTGACTGGTTTATGGCAAGTTTCGGGACGTAATGACATACCCTATCCCCTGCGGGTGCAGATGGATGTGTATTACGTTAATTCGCGTAACTGGTTAACTGATATCTGGGTAATCTTCAGAACTATCGGTGTTGTGGTTTTTCCCAAAAATAACGGTGCTTACTAAAGCGGTGAATAGTAAAAAATTACTCACTGCTGTTTCAATGTAATTAATCGCTAGACTGGAGGAGAGAAGGGCAGAACTTGCTTTTTTCTCCTCTTTTTTTGAGAAATATTATGACAGTAATTAGGGTCTGCTGAAAAAGTTTTTCCTAGGGGCAGGGTGTAGGGTGTGGGGTGTGGGGTGTGGGGTTTTACCGATTTTGAGGGGGTCAATTACCTAATTTTCAGGGAAAAAGTCCCTGAATTTACCCCTGATCACTCC
>NZ_JAPZRB010000426.1:0-12254 GCF_027531105.1 Microcystis sp. LE18-22.4A | reverse complement strand
AGAAAAACTTGATTAATAATGTACAGGATTAATTCTACTACAAAATTGGAAGGAGGAGGCAACCATCGACCCCTACCTCCTACACTCCGAGAATGATTATTATTCTTGAGCATGAATAGTTTATTTTTTGGAAGTCCCTTAACGCACCCTACAAGATCGGCGATCGCACTGCTGCTAACCCGCCCTACCGCGCTGCAATAATGTCAGTCAGTCCGGACTGATTGCCTTGCTGGTCGAAGATATCTCTCTTGTAATCGGATTTTCTTGAACAAATGTGACTGTTAAGTCATGAGAATTAGTTCCTGTATATATTCCCCGAATTTTTCCGGGCATCCTCGTTCCTGATTTTAGGACAACAGTACCGCTAAGGGTATAAGGAACAGCAATTGTTGATAAGGTAACGCTCACAAACGCATCTATTGTTATATGGGGGGGAACGCTGACAGGAGTGTTAAAACCCCATGTTTTTGTTTTAGTAGTGGAGCCATTCCAAGTGTAGGTGTTTGTCACATCAATAGAAACTGTTACCTTGCCTTCAGCAATAAATGGAACCCCAGTTTTAAATGACGTGCTTGCGCCAACTTTAACTGCTAGAGAATCAGACCAACCAGATGTTTCTGAAACAGATTCGGAGCCAGAAATCGTGCTGGTTTGAGATTGGGTAGAGTTATTATGTACAGACTGACGATAAAGTTCCGCAGGTCCTGATCTCAGAATCTTTGCGGCATTAACATCGTAATCAATGCTTGAAATCTCGATGTCGACTACAGGGTCGATCTGCATCGTACACCACAATCCCCCACGATTGTCACTTGGGCCAGTCCCTTTGTATACGCAGAAGTTTCCATCGTCTTGCATAACTGCGAAAAACTGACCACCGGGTTCAGCCTTATTGTTGTAGCACCACAATCCCCCATGATTGTCACTTGGGCCGCTGCCTCGATATACACAGAAATTTCCATCGACCTGCATTATGGCGAAGAATAAGCCATTGGGTGAAACTAAATAATCGTTTACGCCAAGAAACTGCCCAGAGGTTAGGAAGGAACCTTTACTTGCCATCGGTGTTCTCCTGTTTGAGTTAAATGAGTCATAACATCTACTTAGTTTTGCATTATAGCGGTTATTCCCGGCGTGAAAACACAGAAATTCATACAAGTATCTGAAAATGCTTTGAAAAAATAAAATTTTTATTGAACAAATGTATTCCATCCATTTAATAACCGCTATAAGCCTGCAGAAATGTACATGCCAACGCAATCTAAGAGCCTAACTATATATTATGCGGAAATTTTCCGTATATCACGCCAAATACGCATTTTTTAAAGAATCTTTCCGTATATTACGCTCAAATGGAGTGATCGCAAGAAGTTTTCCGTATAATATTACGATAAGCGTGTTATGCCGATTAGCGTACTCTTTTATGAACCCTCCCCCACCCCGAAAACTCCTAGACGTAGTGCGAGAGACGATCCCGCCCTACCGCGTTACTCCTACCGCACCGAACAAACATATCTGGACTGGATTAAGCGTTATCTGCTCTTCCATCAGAAAAAACATCCTCGTGAAATGGGGGGTGAAGAAATTAGAGCCTTTTTGACCCATCTTGCCGTTGATAAAAACGTTGCCGCCGCCACCCAAAACCAAGCCCTCAACGCCATCCTTTTCCTTGATCGAGAAGTTCTTAAAATTGAACTGGGTAATATCGGTGCATATTTACGGGCAAAAGGTCACAAACGTCTGCCCACCGTCCTCACCAAAAAAGTAAAAATGGCTGATGATTTTAGCGATCGCACAACAAACTGCGATCGCTGCCTAGGTAATTCTCAACCCACCAAAGTTAGGATTGCTCATCCAAGAAATTGAATCTCTTGAGAAGCAGTTACTGAGCTTGCGGGTTGAGAGTCGAAGTTATCCCTTAAATGAGCTAATCGCCTTTAGCTCGGCTTTTATGACGATGAAAGCCATTGCCAGCAACTTAAATCAAATGAGTCAAGACTTACCTGCCTACACCCAATAGGACTAAATCCCTTCTTTTCTAGCTAAAAGGACGGGACAATTGACATTAACCCGCACATAATCCGAGAGGGAAGTACCGAGAAGGCGATCGAGATCTGGTAAACTCTTAGCCACGGAAGGACGGCGATCGGGCGAACCCAACAGTAAGAGATCGACATTATAATCATCGACGAGTTTGCAGAGTTGTTCTCCCGGTTTACCCCCCGTCACCACGCAGCGATAGGGTATATTCATCCGTTTCGCTTTTGCCACTGCCGGCCCTATAATCGGGTTTTCTTCCATTTCTTTGGGGGAAGTGGGGGCAAATTCCGGTTTTAAGTCGGGGTTGACGCGGGCCAGAATTAACTCTGCTGAAGGATAATCCCGCAGGAGATAAATAGCCAGATCGAGAGCTAAATCAGCCGAGCTAGACTTATCGAGAGCTACCATCACCTTTTTGATTTTTTTGACGTAAATATCGTCTTTTACCAATAACATCGGGTGATTAGTCAGTTGAAAGACGTATTGACTGACGGAATTTTCTAGAATTGCCTCCAGTCGCTTTAGTCCTCGGGAACCCATCAGGATCAAATCGGCACCGATTTCGTCGGCAACTTGACAGACGGTATCTTTGGGATCTCCTTGACGCAGAATAGTGGAAACTTTGCTGGGTTCAATTTTGACTTCTTGCAGGATTTTAGTCAGCATTTGGGTTCCTTCTTCCCATTTACTGGCCAGAGCTTCGGTGGTAATCTGAGGGGGAACAACCCGGAGAATGGTAATCGACGCTTTCCGGATAGCGGGGAGATCCATCAATGCTTGTAGCATTTCTTGGGTTTGACCTGCGCCGGAATCAGCGTATAGTATTTTCTCTAGCATAAGATTAAACTCGGTCTATGATCTTAATAGTTTTCGCCAATTTTCAGCATACTGCTAATGTTGTTCGCGAAATTTAACAACTTATTAAGCGCTTTTTCTTAGGTTAATGCGATGCCGAAGGCACTGCGTAGCAGCTCGCACTTGAGGGGATTTTAAGTATTTATGCTCAATTGACTAGAAATACTTGGCTCAAAATCATCGTGTCAAGCGTTCATTTGTATTATATTTTGGCTGCAATGCTGGCACTCTCTTTTAATCACAGCTAAATCCGTTGAGTATAGGCTACTTATAGGGACAGGCAATAGGCAATAGGCAATAGGCAATAGGCAAAAGGGGGTATAAATAATCAGTCTTTAATAAACGGATTTAGTATCACTACTGCTGCTCACCATTAAATCGACCATTTCATTGATGATTAGAGTTCTTGCATAATTAATTTTTGAGAGTGCAAAAATGAGAAAAATAGACATAAAATTGCATAAAATTCCTAAATAGGGGCTGCTGAAAAAGCTTTTCTGGGGGCAGGGTGTGGGGTGTGGGGTGTGGGGTGTGGGGTTTGATCGATTTTCAGGTGGTCAACTACCTAATTTTCAGGGAAAAAGTACCTGAATTTTCCCCCCTATCCCCGCAATGGCTGGCACTTTTTGAGGGGAAAAAAGTCCAAAAGTCTTATCCAACAAGGTTTTTAGATTTATTCAGCCAACCCTATTTAAACCGCTTATACTAAATCCGTTGAGTATAGGCTACTTATAGAGGAGAGGCACTCATGCAACAGGCAAGAGGCAAAAGGGGGAATAAATAATCAGTTTTTAATAACCAGATTTAGTATCAGTTCCTCTGAACTTAGATGGGTTCTTCTCGACTTTGTGTGATAATTTTTACTTATGGAATCGTGAAGTGCTTATTGGGCAAGACTTTTAGGACTATTTTGCCGAAAAAACTCTCAGTATAGACCTCGTTTCCACACAGAAACCAGAAGAGCCTTAGATGTTCGGCTAAGTCAGCTTTCTTGGGCATTTTATCTCCTTGTTTTTACTCGTTTTATTATAACAGGATTTGGTATTAGAAGACAAAACAGGATAGACTTTTCTCTAGTCCGATCGATTTTGGGGACCATGAAGGATTTATTGGCGATTTTTAGCAAGGAATTAAGCTCTTGGTTTCGGCGCTGTTGGTTAGCGGTACTATTGACCGGCAGGGTTTTTTACTTCCTATTCACGCGCCAACCCGATTGGCGCGTCACCCAAGAACAAATGGTGGCAGCCGGGCCCGCCTCGCTGATTATCGCCATGATCACGGCTGCGGTGATCGGGATGATCTTTACGATCCAAGTGGCCCGGGAGTTCCAAGCTTTGGGCGCTGGCAGTATGGTGGGGGGAATTTTGGCCCTTGCTCTCGGTCGGGAACTCTGTCCGATTATGATGGCGATCGTGGTAGCCGGTCGGGTAGGATCGGCTTTTGCGGCGGAAATCGGTACCATGAAGGTGACAGAGCAGATCGACGCACTCTATATGCTCAAAACCGATCCCGTGGAATATCTGGTGCTGCCCCGTTTAATTGCCTGTTGTCTGATGGTTCCCGCTTTGAGTGTTATGGCGTTGCTGATCGGTTTAGGTAGCGGTTTGCTAGTCGGCCAAAGTTTATACGGGATTGCCAATTCAGTTTTTCTCGACTCGGTTCGCGGTTTTCTGGGTGTGGGAGATGTGCTGAGTGGACCGGTTAAAGGGGTGGTTTTTGGGGCTTTAATCGCGATTATCGGCTGTAATTGGGGTTTAACGACCGATGGCGGTGCTAAAGGAGTCGGCCAAGCTACTACCGCGGCCGTAGTCACTATGCTCTTAGCGATTTTTGTATCTAATCTGCTGATGACCTGGATCTTGTTCCAAGGATCTGGCAATAGTTCGGTTTTATTTGGACAGTAATTTCAGTTAAAAACTGTCATTTTCTCGCCATTGTTCTAATACTAAATCCAGTTATTAAAGACTGATTATTTATTCCTCCTTTTGCCTCTTGCCCCCGCCCCCCCCCGATGTCGTAGGGTTGATTCATGAATCAACCCTACCCCTACCCCCACGAAAAACTTTTTGCCGCAGACCACTAGGTAGGGTTGGCTGAATAAATCTAAAAACCTTGTTGGGTAAGACTTTTAGACTTTTTTTCCCTCAAAAAGTGCCAACCATTGGAGTGATCGGGGGTAAAATTCCGGGACTTTTTCCCTGAAAATTAGGTAACTGACCCCCTCAAAATCCCTAAAACCCCACACCCCACACCCCACACCCCACACCCCACACCCTGTCCCCACGAAAAACTTTTTGCCGCAAACCCTAGCTAACTTAACAATACCCAGTTCACCAAAACTACCCCTGCACCACCTGTTTAAGGGTGGTAAAGGTTTCTAGGTTGATTAACCCCCGGCGCTGGCCTTTTTGGTTGGAAATGCCCAAAAATACCGATTCTCCCTGTTTGGGATTGCGATCGAATCGGGGTGAAGAATTGATATAAACTAAAGCACTATCGGACTCCATGGCGAATTGACGACTTTCTCGATAGGATTCGGTGACAATACAATCGGCATGACCGCTACTATACTTATTAATCCAAGCGATCGCATCAGTTAGGGTATCCACTAACCTAAAGGCCAGCTTTTTTTCTAAATAGGGTCTTTGCCAATCATTATCGGTGGCAATGGTTAAATGTTCCGGAAAATCCGCCGCTAATCGGGTATCTCCCCGCAATTTAAAGCCTTTTTCCTGCAAACTTTTAAACAAACGACTTAAAGTCGAAGAATTCTGATGGGGACTAATTAAAACTTTTTCGATCGCATTAACCGGATCGGGTATGCTGCCATGACTATCGATAATTACCTGACGAGCTAACTCCAAATCGCCACTAGGAGACCAATACAAATAACAGTTTCCCATGGCCGCGCGCAAAACGGGAACCGTGGCCAATTGACTCACCTGACCGATTAAACTAGGGCGACCGTAGGGAATAATCAAATTAACATAATTTTCCTGCGTCACCAACTCCTCTAGGGAGGGACTAGAATCGCAGGGTAAACCACTAACACAATCCACCGGTAAACCCACATCTTCCAATGCTTCTTGGATAATTTCCGTAATCACTCCATCGGAATGACTAGAGGCATTGGAACCGCGAATAATCAAACTATTGCCACTTTTTAGGGAAAATCCCGCCGCTACCATCGCTAATTCGGGAAAACCTTCATAGACTAAGGCAATCACTCCTAAAGGCATCCTTTGGCAATAGGTTTGGGACGGATTAAGTTGATAGGCCGCGTTAATTACCTGTTGCAGCGGATCCGATGCTTCCGCTAGTTGTTGCAATACCTCCACCGTCGTCTCTAAACGTTCGGGAGTTAACCGTAACCAGCGAATCATTTGTTCTGAGACGGCCATCTCTCGACTGACCTCTAAATCGAGGGTATTGGCTTCTAAAATGCGATCAAAGCCAGTTTTAATGCCATTAGCGATCGCGATTACCCCGCGATTTCTTTCGTTGCCATTGAATTGACCCAGATCCAGAAAAGCATTGTATGCTTGCTTAAAGATCGTCGGGGGGGTTTTGGGGGAACTTTCGATCATAGATTCTTGTCTAGCGTCGATAGGCTAACCAAAAGATGAATGCGGGCAAAATAACTAATAGCATAACTAGAATTGCCCCAAAAATCACGCTTACCCCCGGCGGTGATTTCAAGATTAACGGTAGCCAGACGACCGATAATAACAGAATTATCCCCATCATCAGGGGCAAGACTCCTTCCCCAAGGCGCTGATTCGTACTCACCCAACGAAATCCCGTCCAGCGCCAAGTGCGTTTATAGGGATAGTGGGGGGCTAATTGTTCGATAATTTGGCCGTTTTCCTGTACCACAAATATCTGTTGACAGCGATCGCAGCCAAAGGCATCGGTCAATAAAATCGGGCATAATCTCCCTTTCCGACGACAGGGACAAGGATAGTCTTGGTGTTGGTCGATTTTGGTATATTTATGCGGTCGCACAAGCTAAATTTTTGTTTATAAACGGTTGTTTTTAGTCGCTCGTGGTCAATGGCTAAGGTATTCAACGGTTGCCCAAAATCCTCAACCCTATTGCTCACGGGTAATTCCCATCTTAAGGGATATCCCTAAATTATTCATCCTGACCTTAAGGTATATTTCAAGATTTTTTCAAGCGGGCAACGCGATTCGAACGCGCGACATTCACCTTGGCAAGGTGACGCTCTACCACTGAGCTATGCCCGCAAGCTTTTTTTTACACTTCTATAAGTGTGCCAAATCTCAGAGCATTTGTCAAGTAGTTTGGAGCATTTTTTGACAATGATTCATCTTCCGGCAAGTCCCCCAAACCCGTGATAGCTTCGAGAACCACTTCTATCTTAGCCTGTAGTCGGTTGAACTGATGTGCCAAGCGATCAAAGCGCTTGTCAATGGCGGCGAATTTTTCATCTATATGCCGTTCCATAGCGTCAAAAGCTGCCGTAATCCGCCCCTCTGGTTCTAAATCTAATTCCAGAGTCTTGATTCTCTCGACAGCGTTGACTAATTGCCGTCTGAGTTGGTTAATATATTTGTTCTGTTCAGCTTCGCTCATCAGTGGAACTCCGGGAGTGGGGACAACTAAAATCCTAAATGCCGGGGGAATTTTCTTAGCCTTCCATCAGTGCCTGTTGGGGATTATTTTCCAATAATTCTAGGGGTTTATCTTCATTCCGGGGGCGCAATTGACGCATGAGACTAGCCATTTCTAGGGCAGATAGGCCATAATTCCAGCCCAAATTACTTTTAATACCGGCCCGTTCGAGGGCCTGTTGTAGAGTATCAGTGGTGAGAATACCGAAGACAACGGGAACACCTGTCTGAAAAGCGGCCGCAGCAATACCCTTAGCAGCCTCGGCAGCAACGTAGTCAAAATGGGGCGTTTGGCCGCGAATAATTGCCCCTAGACAAATAACGGCATCGTAACGGTGGGAAAGGGCGACTTGACGGGCTACCATTGGCACTTCAAAGCTACCCGGTACCCAGATATAATCGACTTGGGTGCCATCGGGATTGACATCAACCCCGTGACGCTTCAGACAGTCTTGACAGCCTGATAACAGTTTATCAGTGACGAGATCATTAAAACGACCAATCACGATCGCAAAGCGCAAAGAGGATATGTCCTCGGTAAAATTTCCCTCAAAAACAGTCATAGGTAGAAGGGGATAGGAGTGGGAAGTGGGGAAGTGGGGAAGTGGGGAAGTGGGGTAGTGGGGAAGTGGGGTAGTGGGGTAGTGGGGTAGTGGGGTAGTGGGGTAGTGGGGAAGCTGTCTCATCACCCTATCACCCCAAAACCCTATCACCCTATCTCCTCCTGTCTCCCGTCTCCTGATCAAGGCTAAATCACTAAAAAGTTTAAAATAGCGACGGCAACGACTAAAATCGCCCAAATTGCCGAACCCACATAGAGAAGGGGTTTCGATTGATCCCAGTTTTGGGGGGAAGCATAGGCAACGGGGACACCAATCACCATCAGCAAGGAAAATAAAACTAAGGCAATGAGAAAAAATTGAAAAACAATAGACATGATTGGGTTCTCCTAAAGCAGTTGATGTTTATTTAGATAATTCTCCCAGATTTGATACTTGTATGGAAGAGCCTCGCTTCCACTCAACTTAACTGGACGATCCTTCCTCTAAGTCCTCTCTGAATCAGGGGTTCCCAGGAGATATCCCTGTCAGACTGAATCCACGAGCATTTTAATTTTACTGCCAGTGACTACCCAGCCGCAGCGGGTCCTAAAATTTTTTTGATGTCTCCGTCCTTGTCAAAAGCAGGATTGTAAGGGTTAGGTGGGGGAAGTGACTCCCTGTAATCCCTTGCCCAGATTACAGTATTTTCGCGTTTTCGCCAAACCTGCCCTAGAAAGGTCTCCAGACTGCTGAACTGCTAAAAGCTAATGGTCAAGCCCCCCAAACGGATGCCCGCGCCAAAAATGACGAACAATACTGCTAGAGTGGTGACGGCGACTATGTGCAGGGCGAGGAAATTTAAGTTTTCCTCGCTCAGTTTAGGAATGAGAAAAAAGCGGGAATGAAGGGCCAAGATGAGAGTTAATAGCAGTAAAGCTAACTTAATGCCTATATAAACCGATAAAAAACTATCAAATGACCAAAAATCACGAAAACCGGGCAAATAAATCCAAGTCAGTCCTAGGCCTGTTATTACCTGCAACAATAGCGCAGATAACCCAAAACCTTCAAAATATTGCTCAAATTGACGAATTCGGTCTGGTTCTCGGTTTTTGAGGGCCTGGGGTAGAACGGTGACTGCCAACAATAAATGACCACCGGCCCAGACGGTCGCCCCTAGGGTGTGGAGAATTAATAAAATTTTGAACAACATCGGTTTCTCTCAGTCAAGATTTGCTAACTTATAGTACTTGACCCGGTTATTGCCGAGCATTTAGTAACAATAGATACAGAAAAAATCCCAATAACTTCTCCTTACTAAAAAATATGGATTTAATTTTATGTCATCAAACGGCGGATTTTGACGCTTTGGGGGCAGCGGTGGGTTTATCGTTGCTGAAAGCGGGTAGTCGCATTGTGTTAACGGGGGGAGCGCACCCGACGGTGAGGGAATTTTTGGCCCTGCATCGGGATGAATTCGCTTTAATTGAAATGCGTAGTGTCAATCCGGACTGTATTCGCTCTTTAATTATCGTTGATAATCAGTGGCGGGAGCGTCTGGGAAAAGCCTCCCAGTGGCTCGATTTAGGGCATTTACAGGCGATCGAATTGTATGATCATCATTTGGATAGTGAAAGCGATATTCATGCCTCTAGCGTCCATTTAGAAGCGGTGGGAGCCACCACGACTTTAATTGTCGAAGCTTTACAAAAAGCCCACATTCAACCAAACTCGATGGCAGCAACGGTAATGGCACTCGGTATTCACGTTGACACGGGTTCCCTGACTTTTGCCGGTAGTACCCCCAGGGATGCCTATGCTTTGGCTTGGTTAATGACCTGTGCTGCTAACATTAAAACGATCGCCCAATACTGTCAACCGAGTTTTTCCCCGCGCTTACAGGAGTTATTTAGCCTTGCTTGGGAAAATCTAGAGATTAAAACGATCCATGACCGTAAAATCGCCCACGTTCTCCTCCATACTGCCGATTTTATCCCCGGTTTGTCTAGTGTGGCCGAGCGCCTACTGGAATTATCCGATAGTGATGCGCTACTTTTTGCCCATAGTTATAGTAAAGGCGAGGAAGATAATTCCCGACAGCGTTTAACTGTGATTGGTCGCTCTAGAATCGATGGGGTGAATCTATATCAGCTTTTTTGCCCCTATAACGGCGGTGGTCATGCTCAGGCCGCTTCGGTGAGTTTTCGCGATGTTCAGCCAGTTCAACAGTTAAACCAACTGCTGGGGGACTTAATTGCTCAAATTCCTCCTTCTCCCACCGCTAGGGATTTAATGTCTTCCCCGGTGCGGACAATTCGTCCCGATACTTCCATATCTCAAGCCGAGCGCATCCTTTTTCGTTACGGCCATTCGGGGTTATCGGTGGTAGATGAGCAGGATCGCTTAGTTGGGGTGATTTCTCGTCGTGACCTCGATTTAGCTCTCCATCACGGCTTTTCTCGCTCTCCCGTGAAGGGATACATGACTTGTAATCCGAAAACTATTACCCCCGACACTTCCCTTCAGGAAATCGAGTCACTGATGGTAACGTACGATTTGGGGCGTTTACCTGTACTAGAAAACGGGCAGTTAGTCGGTATCGTCACTCGTACAGATGTATTAAGACAGATTCATCAAAATGAGCGGGTGCGTTTTGAAGGGATTGCTTTGGTTTCCTGTCTTTTACCGACGATTAAAGAGCGTTTAGAGCCGATTTTATGGTCATTCCTGCAAGCTGCCGCCGCTGCCGCTCAAAAACGCGGTTGGCATCTCTATCTGGTTGGGGGTGCGGTGCGCGATTTATTGTTAGCCACAGAAAGGGATACTTTATTGTTACAGGATATCGATTTAGTGGTGGATGGCTGCCATCGCGCCGCCGGTGTGGGTGCAGGGGTGGAGTTGGCTAATTGTTTACAGGAAATTTATCCGGGGGTTCGGTTATCGATTCACGGGGAATTTCAGACGGCGGCTTTGTTATGGCACAAAGATGAGCGTTTTGGCTCGTTATGGGTGGATATCGCCACGGCACGCACGGAATTCTATCCCTATCCTGCCAGCAATCCCCAAGTGGAGGCTAGTTCGATTCGACAGGATTTGTATAGAAGGGATTTTACGATTAATGCTCTGGCAATTCGCCTAACTTCGCCGAAAGAGGGGGAATTACTCGACTTTTTTGGCGGTATGTTGGATTTACGCGCCCAACAAATCCGGGTTCTCCACGCTAATAGTTTTATCGAGGATCCGACGCGCATCTATCGAGCGGTGCGTTTTGCCACTCGGTTAGGATTTGTTATTGAACCCTTGACAGAAAGCTATATTAGGTATGCGATCGAAAGTGGAGTTTATGAGCGCTCACGGCAACAAAACCAGAATGCACCCGCTTTACAGTCCCGTTTAAAAGCGGAGTTGAATTATATTTTAGAGGCGGATTACTGGGAAATTGCCTTAGAAAAGTTGGCTGATTTGGGGGCTTTGCACTGTTTACACGGGGATTTAAGTTTAAATCGGGCTTTATGGCGACAATTGCGCTGTCTCAGGCCTTGGTTAGATTGTTTAAGTCTGGAATTGCCGGTGAATGCTTGGTTAATGCGGTTGGAATTATTAATCGCTTCTCTGGCTATGGAGGAAAGAATAGCGATCGCTAATAATTTACAATTGCCCAAAGATAGTGTGGAGCGTTTACAAAAACTAGAAGTTATGGAAAGAGAGATTAGCAATAATTTTGCTTATGATCGACCCGTTAGTCAAATTGTCAGCTTTTTCAACGGTTATCAGGTTCCTAGTTTGTTACTGGTGGCGGTGAGGAGTGAGACTAGGATTCGGGCTTTAATCTGGCAATATTTAACTAAATGGTCGCAGATCGAGGCTCCTATCGACGGCAATGACCTAAAAGCTTTGGGTTATCAACCGGGTCCCCAGTTTAAATCGTTACTTGCGGCAGTCTTGGGGGCAACTTTAGATGGAATAGTCAGCAATAAAAGCGAAGCTATGGCTTTTATTGCTAGATTAACTCGGGCTTGCTGAATAAATCTAAAAACCTTATTGGGTAAGACTTTTAGACTTTTTGTCAATCAAAAAGTACCAGTTGTGGGAGAGATAGGGGGAAAATTCAGGGACTTTTTCTCTGAAAATTAGGTAATTGACCAGATGAGAATCGGTAAAACCCTACACCCCACACCCCAC